>JAEORY010000409.1 GCA_016840645.1 Candidatus Borrarchaeota archaeon
CAAGTTAATGCGCGGCCGTAGTCTAGCGCGGTTTAGGACTCTGCCGTATATTCAAGAGGAAATACGGAGGATGCCTTCCAAGTCAGTAACCCGGGTTCAAAAAGTAGGAACATATCGTTTTTATTGGGAGTTCCCGGCGGCCGCACCAATCTCCTTTTGTGAATAGTGATTATTAATTATTTATTGCTTTATCTAAGATTTAAAGGAGAAATAAAAAATGTTAGAAAAACTTGAAATTATAACCCAGAGAAAAGTTGATCTGATTGATATTACGAGTCAAATCAAGGACGTGATTGTGAAATCAGGGGTTCAAGCTGGCATTTGTATTATTTTTGTACCACATACAACGGCAGGCGTTACCATTAATGAAAATGCAGATCCCGATGTTATTCGCGATATAATCGAATCAATAAATAAAATCGTTCCATTTGACGCCATATATAAACACAGTGAAGGCAATTCTCCAGCTCACATTAAATCATCACTTTTTAGTCCAGATCATACATTAATCATAGAAAATGGTGCTCTTTCTTTAGGAGTTTGGCAGGGAATATATTTCTGCGAATTCGATGGACCACGTAATAGAAAACTATTTGTAAAAGTACTAGGAGGATAAGAATTCAAGTGATAAGTATCATAAATTGTTTTTAAAAAGAAATATGGTGCGGCTGGCAGGATTTGAACCTGCGACAATCGGATCTTCAGTCCGACGCTATAGGTAGTTAAAGGATTGTTTAATTCTCCCTGTCTAAGCTACAGCCGCCTGTTTAGTCCATTACTTTTTCGACTTAGACAGAAAAGTCTGGTTCTGTATATAAATTTTTGCACCTAACCTTACAATTACTTATCAAACTGCGGAATGAGTGATAAAATTCCATGTTTTATGATAATCATCAATCTTTCCGTTTGTAGAAAGACCAGCCTTAAGGTTATCAGGCTGTGCACTCGTCACCGAGTTCAAGACATGCTTCATTAATACTGTTTTGCGTATTATTTCGGCAGTCTTGAAGGAGGTTGTCCCGCTGTGTTGTAAAATCATGCTCTCATTGGGAATCACAACGACAACCGTCACCGGAAATAATCCTTAGAGTAGCTATGCATTGCACCTCATACTCAATTTCTTAACAAAGTCCAAGCATCACAATGCAATTAAGTAGTTGACTCAGCGAGTTCTTTCTTCAAATAGTGCTGCACTAAATAGAAGCACTAAAGCTGCAACAACCACTAAAAACAAAAACTGGAAAATAGGATCAACAAAGGAAAGATACGGAATTTTGCGAATATAAAGAATCACCGCAAAAAGCATATAGATTCCTAGATAGATTGTGATGGAGATAAAAGATCCCCCTAACGTTGGATAAAGTATTTGGCTTTCGCTAAGGTTACTTCTGCGGGCAATTCCTTCGGTGAACAGAATTCCTGCTCCAGTAACTGCTAAACCGCCTCCAATAAGACTTGAAATAAGTATAGATACGCTTTGAATTGCTAAAATTTGGCTAGCGTGATATAGATTCGGAAGCTGCGCTACTAGAGAAAGCCCAAAAATAGTGAATACTACACCTACAAGCCTATAATGCTTCCATGGATAGATTCGTGACATAACTACAAACACCACTATAAAAAAGTGGAAATGGAAATTGAAATAAAGAAATACGTTTTACTCCAATTTGTCAGCATATTTTTGCTGTTCTTCTTCGATCCATTTTGTAATCGCGTCCTGGTTTGAGCCTTTTATGAGGGTTGCCAGATCGGCATCTAAAGCTGAAGGCTCAACGACAAGAAGCCATCCTTCGCCGTAAGGATCATCATTAACTAAGGAAGGATTGTCTTTAACTGCTGGATTCGCTTCGGCGATAGTCCCAGCGACTGGTGACTTCAAAGGTCCTACCCATTTCCCCGTCTCCAGTGTTCCAAATGTTTTTCCAACTTTTGTAGCTTTGCCTGCGGGACGGAGTCTCACAAAAAGGATCTTACCTGCTATCTTCTGCCCAAAGGCATCCATACCAACTTTAACTTTATCTTCTTCTTGTTTCAACCAAATATGATGTTCTGCATAATAATATAGATCTTCGGGAAATTCAAGATCGCCAATTTTCATAAAGATCACCAACTTAAAATTTTATTTGCCTTGTCCCCTTATTGTTTTTCGACTATTTAAAAATCTAGTGGATTTTAGTGTGGTCTATATTCATCTAACGATTAATAATCCTCACTTACTGAATTATTCGATCAAAAACAGTTAGGATAAGATGGTGGGCGGGGAGAGATTTTCAGAAAGATAGATTCTATCCTTTTTCCTTTGAACTCTCGACTTCCAGACCCATACATCAAGTGTATGAATTCTCCGCGACGTCAACGCGGCGTCATAACCAACTAGACCACCCGCCCGTATACATTAATCACACAAGGGGTGTTTTTATTAATGGTGGACCGGGAGGGATTTTCACGAATTGGCAGTCACCCCAATTCCTTTTGAACCCTCGGGTCGGCGAAGAATAGAAAAATCTATTCTGCTCCTCCGCGATGCCAACGCGGCGATCTTCCAGGCTGAGCTACCGGCCCATAAAATTGACATAATAATAAAGGCTAAACCACTCTTACTTTATTTACCTTCTTATTTGTCCATGAATAACGTCTAATTCGTTTCGAGCGACCGAAACCACATGCGGCGCACTGTTTTTTGCGAACGTGATAACTACGACGACCACATCTTCGACACATTATGTGAACCTTTCTATTTTTCTTTCCAAGTGAGGGAGTTCCTTTACCCATAGTATTCACCTTGAGTAGTTAAGTTAGTTTAGCCGTATAGCATAGTAACTAACGAGGAGGTGGTGAGATAAGTATAACATTATCGCCTCTAACGATGATTTTTCCAAGAGCCTTTATATCATCGGGCCTAAATTCCTCGGCCTCTTCTAGCACAAGGTTCATATGTTGATCATAGGAACGGAGTTTTCCACGAATTTCACGTCCTCCTTTGAGTTTTATCAGGACGATTGCATTTAAAGATCGTTGTAAGAGTTCTATTGGCTTATCTGCAGCTGACATTATATCCAACCTCTTCAGTAATTTAACGGAGGGAAAAGTTGTATTAGAATATTTAAAAAGTTTTGTTTTTTGCTTGGGTTGTTCATTCCAGTATTTCAAAAACAAGATATCTTTAAATCTATTTTCAAACTTCAAAAATAATAGGAATTTGATCCAATAAGCCTTATGAAATAAAAAACGCAAAAGAATGGTCGATAGTTTGAAATTGAAACGTCATTTCATGAAATCCTCTGACATTAAACGACTGAGAAACGAGGTCTTAATGAGATTTGGAGATCTTGGAGCGACACTTTTCCCAAAAAATAGTCGAGTTGAAAGAATACAAATATCTAATGATGAAACTGCATACTTTGTGGACGAAAATTTACACCTGCTTAAAATTAACGACAAGTTTATTCCTTCTCTTTTCTCGATTTATGAGATGAAAATTGAACTTCCAGCGGTTTATGTCGATCAAGGGGCCGTTAAAGCGTTTTTGAATGGGGCAGATATGATGGTTCCAGGAATTACGAAAAGTGATCAATTCACCGAAGGCGATGTGATTACTGTTAATGAAGAGATCAAAAATAAACCCATTGGAATAGGAATAGCGCTCATGAGCAGTGATGAAATTAAAAATGCAACTCATGGAAAAGCGATTAAAAATCTACATTACATAAAAGATAAATATTTTGAGTTAGTTTGAATTTGAATAACTTAACGATTTGTTTCCGACATAATACTTTTTTTTGCGGGAACAATAATATCTAGAGAGATACGTGTATAATATTATCTTTCATAAAAGAATCCGTCACAACTCTGTTATAGAATAATGAGATTCAATCAAAAAATAGTCTAACTTCATATAGAAATACCATAAGGGGTGAAACTTATTACGTCAATATTCAAAAATTTTTTTAGGGGAAAAGAAGTCGAGGAAATTTCATTAGACGAAGACATCGGTGAATATTTAGACAAACTTGTATTTGATGAGGAAGGAGAAAACATTGCAGAAGTAATGGGAAACACTGAAATTTATGTTAAATCAATACATCCTACTTGTTTGGAAGATATCTCACGGATAGAAAAGGAGCTTAAACGAGGACATATTTTGATAGTTCATCTAACAGGTCTTTATGAAAGACCTCGTGAATGTATGAGGGCGATTGAGCAAATACGTGGCATTTTAAACTTCGTCGGCGGAGATATAGGTCACATCGTCGGTGGTGAAACTTTGATAGTAACCCCATCGTTTATCCGTATCTGGAGAGAGTGAATGAGTCTTGGTTTAAGTGCGAGC
>JAEORY010000410.1 GCA_016840645.1 Candidatus Borrarchaeota archaeon
TGTTCTTGAACATGGACTCGACACGGTTGTTAGCATCTTACAAGAGAACGGAGAAGAATACCTCTGGTCTGAGGTATTGGGGTTCCCGGTGAAAACTCAATGTGATGAGTGTGAGCGTACTCGTGAGGAGAAAAAACTTACAGTGATAAAACGAGATTTCGAAGGCATTCCTGACCCAGAAAAATGCCTTCTAGAACAAGGTTACATTTGTATGGGACCTGCCACTCGTGCGGGATGTGGTGTGAGATGTCCGAACGCTGGTGTACCTTGTACTGGATGCTGGGGTCCTGCGCCTAACGTCAGAGATCAAGGATCTAAGATGATGAGTGCATTAGCTAGTATTTGTAAAGATATTGACCCTGAAGATTTCCGGAAAATGGTGCCTGATACTGTAGGAACATTTTACAAGTTCTTTTTAGCTAAAGCACTCCTCCCACGTAGGGTAAAAGAAAAGAGTATGGAGGTATAAGAAATATGCCTACAATTAAGATCGAACCCGTAACACGGTTGGAAGGACATTTAAATGTAACAATAGAATTAACAGATGATGGGAAAGTAAAAGATGCGCAAGCACGGGTGACACTTACACGTTTCTTCGAAAAGTTTTTGGAAGGTCGCTTGATGGAACATGCGCCTCGTATTGTGCCACGTATCTGTGGTATTTGCCCTGAAGCACATCACTTAGCTTCTATAAAGGCAGTAGAGGACGCATGGGATATTACACCCCCCATTGCTGCCCACAAACTACGAGAACTTCTACTTCAAGCTAAAATGATTTCAAGTCATGCAATCCACTTTTATGCTTTGGCAGCGCCTGACTTTATCTTTGGTCCATTTGCAGATCCAGCAGTGCGCAACTTGATTGGCATTATTCAGAATATGCCTGAAGAAGCAAAGAAGGCCATTGAGCTCTTGCGATTCGGACAAGATCTCTGTCATACAGTCGGCGGTAGAGCTGTACATCCAGTTACTGCAATCCCAGGAGGACAATCCTATCGATTTTCAGAAGAATCACGGGACGACTACTTAAAGAAAGTGGATCGTATCATCGAGTTATGCGAATGGAGTCTTGAACTCGGCAAAAAAGTAACAACTGATTATCTTGATGTTGCGACAAAGATTGGGGTACTTCCAACGCATTATGTTGGTCTGGCAAATAATGGAGTTCATAGTTACTTTGATGGAACAGTGCGCGTAATGAACCCCGAAGGCAAAATTGTTGAGGATTTCAAACCACAAGACTACAAGGACTACATGGGCGAATATGTGACCGATCACAGTTACACAACACATGTCTTCTACAAACCCGCTGGCTACCCTGCAGGAATTTGGAGAGCAAACACCTTAGCTAGAATCAATGTTGTTGACAAAATGGAAACACCGATAGCACAAAAAGAATTGGAACTCTTCAGAGAAACTTTAGGACGTCCAAGTCACCATACATTTGCATATCACTGGTGCAGACTCATCGAGATGCTTGAATCTGCAGAAAAAACTAAGATCCTATTGGAAGATCCAGATATCGTCAGCACAGATATTAAATTAGCCGATATCGAGCCCAAAGAAGGCGAAGGTGTAGGTATTGTTGAAGCACCTCGCGGAACGCTTACCCACAACTATTGGTCTGATGCGAACGGAGTAATAACGAAAGCTAATCTCATTGTAGCGACGAACCACAATCTCCACGCAATTGAAGTCGGATTAAAACAATTGGCTAAGAAAGTTTTCGAAGAAGGAATCGTAAACGAACTTAAATTACCAGAGCCTATGGTCAAAACATAAACAAAGAGAGGACGAAGTACAAGAGAGAAATTAAAATTATTAATGAAAATTTAAAGAGAGGCGATTATATGGTTGAAATTGATGAGAAACTTCTTAACCTGTTCGAAATGTTAATACGCTGTTATGACTGTTGAATAGCTTGTAGTGCTCATCTCATTGTCAAAGATGAGAAGGGTAACGTACTTGCAAAGAAGGATATGGTCATTGCAACAGGATGATCTGATCGACAAAAAAGTACGAAGTCGACAGGAACTGGGCCCATATGCGGGGCTTACATATCCTTTCTTTCTAATTAATTTACACTTTAAGTTCATTTATTCACGTTTACAGGTGAAATATCATGGTACCACAAATATTAGAGACAAAAAAGGCTGACCCAAAAGCATTAGAAAAAATTCGCCAAGCTGTAGGCGAAGCAGAGCCTGGTTATTGTTACCAGTGCATAAAATGTACTAGCGGATGTCCTATTTCTAGGCAGTTAGACGGCTTCAACCCACACGTTTTTGTGGCAATGGCGAAAATGGGCTTTATTGACGAACTTATCAATGATAAAACTATCTGGGCTTGCGTATGGTGTATGACCTGTAAGGAAAGATGTCCTCAAGACGTTTCACCAATGGAGGTTATCCGATCACTCACTCAACTCGCATTTGAACGAGGTATTGAACCTCCTACAGTAGGCTTGAAAGCCCAATTTGGAAATATCATTACAACAGGTTTTGCAAGAGATTTTACATGGGTTGAAGGAGAACGTGAGGATATAGATGATCTTCCCGAGTTACCGAAACCTCGTCTAGATAAAATAAAAGCAATGTTGAAAAAGACTTCCCTAGCAAGGTGGATGGAAAAGGAGGATTAAACATGGATTTAGCACTTTATTTAGGTTGCACAGTACCTACCTATGGTTATGACTATGAACTAGCAATACGCAAAGTTTTACCAAAATTTGATATTAATTTGATTGACCTTCCTGAAGCTGGCTGCTGTGGTCTTCCGTTTGGAGATCTTGATAGTCTTGCCTGGTTGACTATGAGTGCAAGAAACATGGCTCTCGCAGAAGAAAAGAAGCTGGATATTCTTGCTCTATGTAATGGATGCTATTTATCTCTGGAAGAAGTAAAACATTTTCTAGCAGAAGATCCAGAACTTAAGGAGCGAGTAAATCAGTTACTTGCCGAAGAGGATTTAGAATACAAAGGGACTCACAGCAACTACTTAGTTCTAGAGATTCTACATGATGTAATTGGTCTTGAAAAGATAAAACAGTCCGTCACAAAACCATTGACTGGTTTTAGAATTGCAGCCCACTATGGATGCCATGCACTACGACCAAGCAAACTACCAGGACGCCCTGACGATTCAGAAACCCCGATAAAGATGGAACGAATTCTTGAAGCCTTAGGTGCAGATACAATGGATTATCCTGAACGACTTGCGTGTTGCGGAACGAAAGAATATTCATATGATCCGGAAATCACATTAAAACTTGGATATTCAAAACTAAAAGCCATAAAAGAATATGGATTCGATGGCCTCGCGACAATTTGTCCTCTTTGTCAATACGTATACGATTATAGCCAGGGATCGATGGACGCCACATTTAAGACCAAGATACAAGTTCCCGTACTCTATTTAATCCAATGGATGGGGCTTGCCATGGAAATGGATCCCGAAGAAGATCTTGGATTAGAATTCATGATTCACACAAGTCCAGTAGAACCTATTCTGGAAAAACTGCAGATTTAATTATTGGGAGGAATAAATATGCCGATTACCATCACGTATGATAAAAAACGCATTTTTTTAATGTTGGACGATTTGTATTACTGGACGGGTGCAATTGGTGCACATCCAGGACATATCTGGATGTCAACATATATAATTCCCAAAATTAAAGTCGGTATAGATGATTTTGGTGCGTATGAAGCAGGTGAGATTAAGTACATACGCCTTCCCTCTGAAGCTGGCGGCGAAGTTAAGCAAGGAAAAGTCTTTGGAACATTAGAGGCTGGTAAATATGTTGGACCACTTATTTCACCCATTAGTGGTAAGATCGTTGAGGTAAACCACACAATCAAAGAACAGCCCTTACTCTTGAATGAAGATTGCTATGACGAAGGCTGGCTCATAAAAGTTGAACCATCTAATTTGGACGCAGAACTTAAGAACCCGAATATAATTTATGGCGAAAAAGCTATTGAAGAATGGATGAAAGGCGAATTTGTAAAATTTAAAGTTGCAGGGACCGTACGTGTTGTTAACCGAACCGAATATGGTGCATGGAAAATAATTGCACGTGAAGAAAGCAGAAGAAAAGTCTAAGCCACATAAAACCTTCTAACCTCTTTTTTCATAACTGTTTCAGCGTTTTTTAGTAATTCTTGATTTCTTTTTAACATAATTCGTTTGATATTATTCACTATTTCAAAATGTAATTTTCTTAACCTCGGTTGCTTTCGGTAAGCCGACAAAAATCTCTTTTGCGGAGAGTTTTTCTAGTTCTGCGTAGAGTTTACCCAGAAAATTTTAAATCTTAAACCTAGAC
>JAEORY010000411.1 GCA_016840645.1 Candidatus Borrarchaeota archaeon
TTGGTGAGTATGTATCCAAGAAGACTGCTCGTAGTTTCTCCTATGTTTCTATTGACATTAACGCTCAAAGGAAAATTGGATTCCACATCTGGAAGATATTTTTACCGCTTATTTTGATAATAGCTATTTCCTGGTCTGTCTTCTGGATATGGACAGAAAACGTGGGCAATCGATTGAGTATATCTATGATTGGTTTCCTGACTGCCATATCGTTTGGCTTCTTTATCAGCAGGAACCAGCCCATGATCTCCTACTTAACCTTGATGGATATTTTCATCATTGGCATATATATTTTCATGACTCTAACAGTAATTGTAATATTAACTACGCATCTCTTGGCAGGGCAAGGGAAAGAACTGATAGCAGCCAGACTGAACTTTTTCTCTAGATGGCTGTTTCCTATAAGTTTCTTATTCTATTTAATTGTAACAGCACTTATCATGTCTTAGTGGTAAGAGTGTGCAGGTACTAATTGAGAGATAAAGAAAATGCCTGGAAAGGGTAGTATTCCAGCTTTGGATTTGGGTTCGGTAGGATTGATAGCCTTCCGGCAGTCGATTCATCTGTATACGTTGTTATTTCAAACTGTGCTATCAGTCGTTCTCCGGAGAAGAAGCGGCTCCTTGCTTAGGCATTACGGATATTGAAGCTAGAGAGTAAAATCATGATATTGTCCGGCTAAAAGAATTTCCTGATTTGGCATAATTTACGTGGAGGTGTAACAAGAACATTTATTATGGCACATTCTTATATCCAGACTATTCTGATAGTCTCTAAAAGAACAGCGTACCAAATAAATATTAAGGCTTCCTCGCTGTAGATTACGCTTCTCTACTTATATTCGCACCCGCTAGCCTAACATATGTGAATCATCTAGGATAATTTCTGAATACAGTGAATGGGATAGAGATAATTTAACATAAGATTTAAATGATCAGAGTCATAAGGAGATTAACGTGTTGCACACAGAATGGTTATTTCTGTATGGGCAAACAGCGGTCTTTATTTATATCTTCATGGAAATCGTGGTCTCAATAAAGCCATTTAAACGGGCAATATACAAAAAGGCCACTTGGCTGGATAAAATCATCTTAATATTGTTATTTGGTGGTTTTTCTATATTCGGTACTTACCTTGGTATACCGATGCCTTCGGGTGCAATAATGAGTATCCGCGACCTGGGCCCTATGGTTGCTGGGCTCAGCCTTGGTCCTGTTTTTGGTCTGGGGGCGGGTTTAATCGGTGGAATACATCGCTACACGCTTGGAGGTTTCGTGGCTGTTCCCTGTGGACTATCAACCATAGTTATAGGTTTGATCTGCGGTCTTCTATACGTTGCTAAGGGGCACAAGTTAATCGGTCGTCTACAAGGAATGGTAATTGCTGCTATCCTTGAATGTTTACATATGGGATTAGTGTTACTAATAGCTCGGCCCTTCGATGAGGCAGTTGCAACTGTACAAGCGGTCATGTTTCCTATGGTTTTAGCTAATTCGCTGGGTATGTTTTTCAGTATCATGATTATTGGTCGTGATTTGACTTCAAAGGATGGCATATAGTAACCGATGAATAATCTGTCCCCAGTTTTCCTAGAGGTAATTCTTTATATCCTTATCTACACGCTAAGGGACAAATCTCTTGTATCTTAGGTTCAGGGTGTCATTATTTTTTAGGCCACCTGCATAAAGGTGGCCTAAAGGTTATGAGGAACATACCCTCTTACCTCGAGTAAAATAATTAGGTAAACAATCTAGCCCTATTTTAACTCTATAGAAACGGAATTGTAGCAATTGTTACTTGACCCGTGAAATTTTCTGCTTTTGGCTCCGGATCACATTCTCTCTTATACCAAAATCCGCTATGCGGTGGTGTGTACCGCCATCTAACGAATGCTTCAACCGAGTCCCTATCTGCTTGTCCGGTACCATCACGAATAATATTTGGCATGCTAGGATCAGGAGCTTCAATACCAGCTGTCTTCGCGGGTATATTATTATCGATTCTAAACTGCTCTTCCACTAAGTGTGCCTCAATCTCTCTTTGTATTTTGCTCTCAACTTTTTTATCCAATTTTTCTCTTTTTAATCTTGCTTGCCTATGCTGTCCAGCATGTACCGCCTCATGAACTATTGTTGCTAGAGCGTCATCATCACCTAAATCCATGCTAGCTCCAATTACACGACCTTCGTGAAACCCTTTTGAGTTATGCTGTATTGTTTCAAGTTTTTTATTTGCTGCAAACAAACGCCTACGGTACCAAGTCTCCGTCCAAGGTAATGTATTCATCTTAACAATTCTGTACCCTCTTAAATTCAGACGCGCATCGGCTGGTATTCGGTTTTCGATATTATCCCATTCCCAATCTCTCTGAATTATAACGTGATTATTGATATTGGAATGCAATTCCCCGGTCTTTTGTTCAGAAGTTCTATTATCTTGGTTGCGTGGATGGATTGATGTTACTATACTACTTCTATTCGCATCATTACTGTTTTGCTGCACCACATGTGTTAACTCATGGGCTATCAATTTGCGGCCGCTATCTGATCCGGGGCTGTATTCACCATCACGAAAGAAAACATCCTTTCCTGCTGTAAATGCTCTTGCATTGAGTTGCTGGTTGAGTACGTCTGCTTCCGAATCGGTGTGGACGCGGACATCACTGAAATCAGTCTGAAAGGCCTGCTGCATCGGTTCCTGGATATCATCTGCGAGGGGCCGCCCGCTACCTCTGGCATTATTGATACGATTCTCTATGCTATCAGAGAATTTCGCTACTTGACCTTCATCTGGCTGCATCTGCAGTTCTTCTTCCTCTTCCTGTCGCTGAACCAGCGCCTTACCCTGTAAAAGCTCCTCTTCTTCCTCTTCCTGTCGCTGAACCAGCGCCTTACCCTGCAAAAGCTCCTCTTCTTCTTGGCGCTGTACCTGAGAGGCTATATTCCTAGTGACTACTTCGGCAACTCTATCTGCCTCCTGTTCATAGACGTCGTTAGGATCACTTACAGTGAGCTTAGCGCGCAGAACTTTCGAGTTTAACAAGCGCTGCACATAATGGTTCCCATACGTCTTTTGTAACCGCATGACCAGATTGTGCATAGCTTCATCAGAATGAGCCATCGCCAGTAATTTAGTATGATACTCCTCGTTCGGTATAAAAGGCGTCTCCCCGAAGGCAAGTGTTAGCTGATCCCACGAATGGAGCTTGTCAGATAATGTGTGAGAAACCTTTTGCCTAACACCGTGCTCCTGGTTTGTCTCTTCGTGCTTTTTATGATCCGCTCCTTTAAACTCAGCCATTTCCCCTCCTCTAATGAGCTAAAAATAGTCTTATTAAGGATATACACTACCGTCCACTAGCGGACAGATTGCGTCACAATACATCCTACTTCCGTATTCTATGAGGCACCAGTTAATTAGTGGATAATTTAAGGTAAATAGCTAGTTATTTTTTGCTAACGTTTTTGCTAACGAACTTTTCACCACCATAAATGACAAAGTGGTACTACTCAATCCCAACTGTAGCTAATTTTCTAACTAACAGTTATCTAGAGTTACTTGTTATTACTATCAAGGACAAACCTGCTGTATCTTTTAATCTAGTATGATAATACGCCTATTTCTTCCGGAAAAATGTAATTTGTGGATAAGTCTTATATTGATTCATGTGGTACCTGAGGGGAAAGCCCTTCTGCACTGCACCAAAAATATCTTTACTGTCCGTCAGTAATGTATCAGGGTCTACATTCCCTTCTTTGTCCTCCGCGATAACACAAGAATGAGCTGGCATCTCCAGGGGCCCAATAACACATATATCACCCCTTTTTAGATCCCTGGCACTTGCTAGATCTCCAATATAGTTATATTCATCATTTAGCACATATTGTATGAAATTACCGTATACACTATAACCGAATTTGCCGAAAGTGCCCAGCGAGAAGCCATGGCAGAAAAAACTCAGCCCAAATTCCTCACCTGGAAGTTTCTGACCTGCAACCACGCTCTTTTCTTTCAGTTTTTCTGGCGGAACAATAGTTTCTATAACTTCATCAGATGCCCAGCCGAGTACAGGTGTACCTGCATCTGTGTGGACTTGAATTGCGTAACCACCGATCTCTTCGTCTTCTCCTATTATCTTATCTTTTTCTGGATTAAACGGTGTCATGCGTTGAATATGTTTTGGTGCAACTTCTGTTTTAACTTCCTCTGAAGCCTCTCTATATTGCGTATGTGAAGCTTGCGCCCGCTCATCTTTTTGTTGTTGCTGGATGAGTGACTTGCCCTGCAAGAACTCTTCCTCCTCTTCCTGACGAT
>JAEORY010000412.1 GCA_016840645.1 Candidatus Borrarchaeota archaeon
CAGGCAAAATGCCAGAACCCTCAGAAGCAATCCGAATCAAATCAGCTGTGCGGGATTTATAAATCAAGAGGAATGCGTCAAAGACAGCAGCCACAAGCAAAGAACCCCGTTTATGGGGCTCATAAACTTGTTCGATAAGCAATGGCTGTGGATCTGTCCCTATAGCGCTCCTAAGAGAACCCGATCTTCCGGTTGCTTGTCCGAACTCGACAGCCAACTCAGCAAGAAGATTGGCAGTCTTTAAATCTCCTCGACATTTTGCTATTTGATGCCTTACCGCATCCTTGAAGGTGAAATGTTGAAATATAGCGACAATATCGGCAAAGGCTTCGTGAAACGCCAGAACATCAGGATTGGAGGATTCGATATAACGTCGATGTAGTCCATCAAGCAAAGCGTGTGTCGTTTCATGAGCAATTATGTCGTGTGAAAGACAAGTAAAGACAATTCCCCCGGGAAGATGTTTTCCTGGATCAGCTGGCGTAGCAGGAAAGTATCCGAATAAAAGAGCTTTCTTTTGAGTGCTATAGTAGGCGTTAGCTTCACGCAAAGCATGTGGATAGATCCGGAGTTGAGGCACATATTCAAATCGCTTTTTGTCCTCGTCTTTCACTTCCCTTGGCGCCCAAAGAGCACACCGGCCTAATGCAAGTTCAAAGTTCTTTATTGTCAGCATAGATACGGCGTAAACCATCTGTTGATGGAATTGAGGATTTCCGTCAGAAGGTTCGAGACCATTATTAGCTGTGATATAGATGTCATTAAGGTTTACAGGTTCATAGCAGTAACCGCTGGCAGGGTCGATATCTATTACCTCCACATAATCTCCGATAGGACCGGGTTCTGGCCCCCCAGGTGAATTTGGATCGGGGCTATCCATCCATGGCACCTCTACTGTAATACGGCTAATAAGCGCTCTTGATAGTTCATATTCAAGACTGGGATCAAACGCAAAAATTCTCAAACGCCGCTTTGCCGGAGGTTCAATCGCATAGGGATCATATCTTTTTACCAAACTTTTCAGTTTCATGATAAACCTCCGTTAATTGAATTCATTTCCACTCAAAGAAAAAATTTTCCAATGCGGAAAAATGGAACTGAGAATTTTCATCTTTCTGCCCTTTTCGCTAACTAAAAGTCTAAATTAAACTTATCATAATCAAACTAGATTGGTCAAGGATTTGTCTATTTCGAATTTTTTGAATTCTCTAGGAAATATATCGCATCATAAAAAATTGACTCGTTCTTTTTGAGTGTGATATATATTAACTGTCAGCAATTATGATCAGCCATTAGGAAAATCTTTATGGCAAGAGAGGGAATTTTCAATATTTCATGAGGAGTATTCTATGTGTGTGTATAGTAAATTCTGGCTGCTATGGGAAAGGAAAAATCTTGCCCCTTACGCAGTCCATAGTGATTCGTTATGGTACAGTAAGAGAAGTCCGTATGATAAATCAGATCTGGCGTTAGATTCCTTCGGGAGTCGCAGCAGATACAGAACCGCTTTTGAGATCGATAAAGACCGAATCACCAACAGCCAGGCATTTCGTAGATTGGAGTACAAAACCCAAGTATTTGTAACTCACGAAGGCGATAATTACAGGACACGTCTCACTCACACGCTCGAAACTGTTGAGATTGCCAGGCATATAGCTAGATCGCTTCGCTTAAACGAGCATATGGTCGAAGCTATTGCACTTGGACATGATTTAGGCCATGCACCTTATGGTCATGTCGCTGAAGAAACTATTAATTCCTGGATAAAAAATCTCGATCCTCCCCTACGTGGAAATTATTATTTTTGTCATAACCGTCAATCGATAGAAATTGTAGAGCACCTTGAGCCTGGGTACGATTGGGATTCAAGAAGATATCAGCAAGATTTTGGGAGGGGGCTGAACTTAACTAGAGGAGTTAGGGAAGGAATCCTGGTTCATACCGACAGAGGATTCAGAGGGCTTGTCCATACAAAAGCTAATTTCGATGAAAAGTTCGAAAGTCAGATTCGAGAGCTCTCTAAAGCAAACAAAGAGAAAAATTTATTTTATCCCGGATCCCTTGAGGCACAAGTTGTCTGGATTGCGGATGAACTTGCACAAAGAATCCATGATCTTGAGGATGGATTCAGATCAAACATGTTGAAGAAAATAGACATACAGATGATTCTTGTAAAGTTTCTTGGACACCTGCAGGAAGAAATATTTGATTTGAAAAACATCTCTTCTGAGCGACACATCAAACATAAAAACTACGGTACAGAAATCTCGAAACTGTTCCTGGCTGACATTATAAGCATGTTATCTTTCACGGAAAAGGACAAAGATACCTTGGGAAACAGGAATTATCCTGCAATAGAAGAAAATGAGGTTGAGGAGATCAATAGGAAACTTGCAGATAATAAAGATTACCAAGATAATTTCCTTCTCGCAGCACAGATTGCTTTTATACTTCATATGTGGAGAGATGATGACTATCTGAGTAAATTAAATACCGAAGAGCAAGAGAAATCACGCACAAGGATTCTGAAATACTTAAAGTTAGTTAAGGAAATTATTACCCTCAGGGACGATCATGAGAAGATGGTGCCTACCTACCACATTATTGCTTTGCTAAGGGGAATCATGCTTGCCAATGTCATAGAACATTCGTTCTGGAATATTCATAGAATTATTGATCCTGATTTTAGAAAGATTGATGAGGAAAAATTTACAAAAGAAATTGAGGAATTTAAAAAATCAAACAAACCTGTCAAAAAATACTTTCTTATATTCATCGTTGTCGATGGATTTACATGTGAAAAGAGGAATAAATTGTTTTTCGAACCTTACAAGGACCATGAAAGGCGCTGGTGTGTCGAATTTGAGAATAAAGAACAGATGAATGAATTTATTGAAAATGATTTTGGAAAAGTTTTGGCATCTAATGGGCGTGATTTAAAAAAAATTCAAATTAAAGGAAAACACAACTTTATATTTCTAAACAAAGTTAGCTGGATCAATAAATCAGAAAATCCTGAGATCACCGAATATGTGAAAATCGAATATAAGGAGCAAAATTGTCCTGATATAGTACCTATTGAAAATGCCCGCATTCATTTCACGGGATATAAAGAACTCTGTCC
Organism: Candidatus Borrarchaeota archaeon; assembly: GCA_016840645.1. The sequence continues at coordinate 3,125 of JAEORY010000412.1, forward strand.
AGGATCTTTATCTTCCAAATGTGATTATGCTACTCAAATTAAAAAACATTGCAGTCACTCCACAGAATGTTGTTTTTGGTCAACAAGAATTAAACATCCAGGCATAAACAGGTTGGTCGAATTTCAAAACTCCATGTCGGAGTTAGATCACCACTTGGAAAAATTGATAGCAGAGAGGATGCATCGCGCATCACGAGTTGCACGCATGAATTATATGGGAAAAAAAGTTATCCGGGAGTTACTTGATATTTATCTTGAAAATCCCCGACTTATGCACGATCGTTCTTGGGCTTGGCTGAGAACATACTCTAATATGGATAATGTCAGCCCTCCTGTTCGTGAATGGATTGAGAGGCCAATCAATGAAAAGGAAATAATCCCCGAAAATGTACTCAAACGGTTAGTAGATAGAAGAGACGCAAATTTCAAATATAATCGGTACACCCTTATAAGAAGAATCATCGAGCATATCTCAGGCATGACTGATCGTTTTATTGCCAACGAATACAATAGAGTTCATCAAAGCGGAAGAGAAAGTGAGCTTCAAGATGAATTGTACTTTTTTTCTTAATACGTATAGAAAGCCATAGATAAAGGTAAGAATAAAAATGATGCTTAAAATTTCTTCCAACCGTATTTATTTCGTAGATGGCTATGAGAGCAACTAGACACCACTATATTATATATTGGTCAGATCAGCACTTAAGTTGACAAGCGCTTTCAATTGAAGCTTAATAATCTCATCCAATTCAAGGAGGGGCAAATGAAAAAGTGCCTGTCGGTCATTCCTCTGGTTTTATTGCTTTATTTTACAGTTCCCTATCAGGACCTTACATCGAGGGCGGAACTGAAACAAATTAACGCTCAGGCGGAAGTTGATAAACAGAATGAAGCTGCCCCCACGCGTTTGTTCGAAGAATCCGAGCCTTCGGAGCATGTATTCAAGACGGAACGCATGTGGAACGCAAAAGTGATGATTGGTGATGGAATCGTGCTCGGCAAAAGCAAATACGGATGGCGCCGGGTTGTCCCAATCACAGGCGGTACATTTGATGGACCCAACATAAGCGGCGAGGTGCTGCCTGGCGGTGAAGACTGGCAACTCACGCGCCCCGATGGTGATACGGAACTTTACGCCCGATACCTATTAAAAACTAATGATGGTTACCTGATTCAAGTCATAAAT
>JAEORY010000413.1 GCA_016840645.1 Candidatus Borrarchaeota archaeon
TAAAGAATGGAGCCTTTATATTTCTTCATATTTCTTACAACTATCGCATTTTTATGCGAATATGTAGATTCCTCTTTAGGCATGGGCTATGGGACAACACTCACACCTCTCCTTCTTTTTATGGATTTTGAACCATTGCAAATTGTTCCAGCCGTTCTCTTATCAGAATTTGCAACAGGTTTTACTGCAGGATTTTTACACAACAAGTTAGGTAATTGTGACTTTAAAAAGAACTCAGAAGATTCAAAAGTAACATTAGTTCTCGCTTCATGTAGTATTGCGGGTACAATAATCGCCGTCATGCTTGCATTGACTCTCTCTAAACTCTTTGTGAGTATTTACATTGGAATATTAGTGCTTTCAATGGGTCTCTTGATTATTGCAAACATTTCTTGGATTTTTTCGTGGAAAAAAATTGTGGGGATTGGTGTTCTTGCAGCCTTTAACAAAGGAATAAGTGGCGGAGGATATGGGCCACTGGTTACAGGTGGACAAGTTATCTCTGGACGAAATTGTAAAAATTCGATAGGTAGCACTTCTGTCGCAGAAGGTCTAGTTTGCTTAGTTGGTATCCTTCTTTATGCCTTTACTATTCCAATTAATTTCGTTCTCGCAATACCTCTATTGATAGGCGCCCTTTTCTCCACTCCTATTGCCTCAATTACAGTGAAAAAAATTAATGTAGAAAAATTGAAACGCGTTGTAGGCATTGTAGTAGTAACTCTTGGTATTTTCACTTTATTAAAAGTTCTTCTCTAAATTGGATTTGATATCTTAGTTTGCTAATTTAAAGCCAAAAAATCGTTACATAAAGCAGTACTTCAATTTAAGGTATGTTTTGAATTTCGAAAAGAAAAAAGATACCAAATTCTGCGGGTCTACATTCTTTCACTTTCTTCCATGCATGCACGGTGGTGCTCAAGTACGTGATCTATTAACTGCTTTAGGCGATCCTCCTTTTGGAAGCCCATAAAGGTAGCGATCGGTATTCCCTCACAAATGAAGAGTAGGGTAGGTGTGCTCATCACTCCATATTTCGTAGCCACCGCCTGATTTGCGTCATTCATCATAGCGTCAAATTTAACAAATTTTACTTTATCTTTGTATTCTTCTGCTTCTGATACTTTTTTAAAGATAGGATCTAGTCTCTTACACCAGATACAGCCTTCGCGCCAAAAATCAACAACAACTAAAAGATCAGTTGCCATAACTTCCTTATCCCAATTAGAAGCGTCAATCTCAAATATCATATTCATCACCTTGATTTCATTCAATCATTTGTTTGTATTTGAAAGTAACTCAAGAGAGACAATCTCTTAACGCAGCAGCTATTAGCAAAGTCTTATCTTATGTTGCTTTCTTTACAGATTTTACTTTCCCTTCCTCTATCTCTACTTTCATTACCTTTCCGCATTTTACACAAACAAGTTTGCCTTTGAAATTTCGGTATACATGCTCACCTAGATGTTGAACTCTCCTGCACTGTTCATTAGGACAAGCGATATGAACCATTTTTAATCCTCCTCCAAATATTTTATTGCATCCAGAGCTGCTTTACAGCCTAATCCCGCTGCCGTAATAGCCTGGCGATAACGCCTATCTTGAACATCACCAGCTACGAAGACGCCCTCTACATTAGTTTTTGTACTATCCTCAGCACGGATGTATCCCGCTTCATCTAAGTCTAATTGACCCGTAAAAATTTCAGTATTTGGTTTGTGGCCGATTGCTATGAAGACGCCATCTGTCTTTAAATCGATTTCTTCATTTGTATCGACTTTCCTTAACAGTACGCCTTCTACTTTGTCATCTCCTAGGATTTCTTGAACTGTGCTGTTCCAGATGAACTTTACTTTTGGTATCTTGAAAATCCGTTCTTGAAGTATCTTAGATGCCCTTAATTTCTCTCTCCGATGGACTACGGTGATCTCTCTAGCAAATTTACTGAGAGTCTGAGCCTCCTCCATAGCCGTATCGCCTCCACCTACTATTACTACTCTCTTACCCTTGAAGAAAGCACCGTCGCATGTAGCACAACTCGAAATTCCTCTACCTCTTAATTTTTCTTCACTTTCCAAGCCCAACCATTTGGTAGTAGCACCAGTGGCGATGATCACTGCTTTGGTGTCGTAAACTTCGCCTCCATCAACTGTTACTTTAAAGGGTTTTGATGAGAAATTTACAGTATTTGCGTCATCAAAGATCATCTCTGCACCGAAACGTTCAGCTTGAGACCACATATTGTCCATAAGATCAGGTCCAAGGATGCCGTCTTTGAACCCTGGGAAATTTTCAACTTCTGAAGTCAGCAGCAATTGCCCCCCCCATAGAGCACCTGCAATAACGGCAGTTTTCAAATTTGCCCTACTAGTGTAGATCGCTGCTGTTAAACCCGCTGGGCCGGAACCAATGATTACTACATCATACATCTTAATCACTATTCAATAAAACTCTCAGAATAAGAACATTTTATTCAAAGATGACCAATATGAATATTTCTTTATTGTCAGATTCTTCTTCAAATACAGGTGAGTTTGATTATCCTTCAATTTTGCTTTTTTCCTACTACAACACCATATCCTAGTTTTCCTTCACGAATCAACTGCTCAGCGGTTCGAGCAAATTCTATTAGATTTCTTACGTTAATATCGCCCTCAGAGTTCTCAAGAATCTTTAAAATGGGTCTTAGGGAAGCGCGTCGTCTCTTGACACTCTTATATAGATCAATAATAACTTCGGAGGAATCAATAACATCGATTTCAAGAAACCCGGTATCCTTAAAGTATGAATCCAGAACTTCTAAGGGTACTGCTCCTTCGATACAAGAGAAGAATAGCAATTTGTTCCGAAACTCTCTATCCGTGTCTTCTAATGTGACATCAGATAACGCTAATTTGCCATCATCATTAAGAACGCGGTGCATTTCCTTGAGTGCAGATTTTTTGTTAGGAAAAAGACATAATGAACATTCGCTGATTATCGCATCAAAAGAATTAGTTTTAAAAGGTAGTCTTTCAGCGTCACCTAATTTGAAGAAGACTTGGTCAGCAATCATCTCATTCTGGGCTAATTTGGTAGCTTTTCTTATCAGAGCTTCAGATAAATCTATTCCAATAACATTACAATTAAATCTCTTTGCTAAAAAGATGGCAGATGTACCTTTTCCACTAGCAATGTCTAGCACTGTAGAATTCTCTTTGATATTTGCTAAACTAGCTAATCTCTCGGTTAATTCAAGTCCACCTGGATGCAAAACATCTTTGAGTACTATTTCTAAAAAACTATCTTCATAGAACTTAGCAGTTAATTTTTTCAGTTGAATGCGACACAAACTTTCTTTCCAATCCGAGCGTTTCATGTCTTATACCTCAATTTTGTCCAATAATGTCCGTAGAGAGATGCACCTTTTTTGTTCGTGAGATATAGAGAATTTTCTTGAAACAAACTGGACACTTGCCTTCGTTAAAGTGTAAAATTATTGCCTGACTTAATTGCGTCATAGTTAAGTCTCTAAACTTCTCACAAAAGACTTGTTTATCATTTTCAGGTCTTTTTTTATTGCGATAAATGCAACATTATGCAGACTCAATTTACGTACAGAGATTGACCTGCTTTAAGAAGGCACGTTTAACAGTAAATTAAACTAATATTCGGTCATATTCCTTCTAATCATAAATAAATATTGAAATTAGTGCACTAATCCAAATTCTATACCTTTAATCTCGTTTAATATTAGAAGCTTAATTCTCTATGAGAATTTTTAAAAAATCGCATAAAAACGTCAGAAAATAGCGATTTATTATTATCTTGCTCTCTTTTTCAACTTTGTTGCGGAGAATTTTACTAGACATGCGTAAATTTTTACTATAACGCTAAAATATGACTTCTGAGTAGCTACTAGTAAATATCTTTATATTAGTATATGAAAAATTGTCCTTATTTCGCGTACCCGATTTATGAAACCTGAAAATTAAGAATTCTTATCTGGTGCAACTAGAAATCTAAACTTAATTCTGTAAGGCTTAAGAGGGCTTAATGAGAAATCAAGGCGTAGGAGATAAACTCGCTATGAACAAATCCTTTAAGATGTCAATTATTTTACCTGTTGCCTTCGTCTTGTTTATACTCATATTACTCCCAGGTAATGCAACTGACAACTCTTTTAATGTAGATCGCACGATTAAATTTTATCCACGAGTTTCGGATAATACCTCTTTTCCTAGTCAAGGGTATGTTTCTGCTTTCCAAACATCGACAACGACTTCTTTTTCTACAGAAAGTGCAGTTCTATACATAGGTACATCAGA
>JAEORY010000414.1 GCA_016840645.1 Candidatus Borrarchaeota archaeon
TCCGTTCGTTCTTTGTTAACATGGCACAAGTGCTCCGCACAACTTACAATAACTAGTTAAAAATGTACAACCTAATTGCTCACTCTTTGTACTCCATCCTTGTTTATAAACTCCGCAAAAAGTAGCACCAAGTTAAAAAATGTACTATCCTCACACAATTCATCCCCAAGCTCAAGCAATGGGGCTTTCTTGTGTCGTCTTATGTAAAAACATTTACTTGCGAATTAAAATAATTAGCAAATCGGATAACATCAGTTTCAGTCATGTGCTCAGTTTCATATCCTAGACGGGAGCTGACTGGAACGCCTAAAGCGAATTTCTTGTAGGTTAAATAGAAATCAATGAATTTAGAAAATTTTAGGATAATGCCGAATTTTTGAGGATCTAAAAAGCGCGGAGAACCGGGTTCAAGAAAAATTGGATTACAGGCAATATGGACAATATTTGGATATTCTTCAACTACCCTTTTTCCAAGCTGAACAGTCTCTCCAAAGTGTTTTACGGTTTCACCAGTCAACCCAGTAGTGAAATATAATTCGATGGGGATACAGTTTTCTTTGGAGAAATCAAGCCATGAGAATAATTCTGAATCGCTATAATAAAATCCTTTATTCAATTTTCGAACCATCTCGCTACCAGATTCTGGAGATAGTGTAAGGGTAGTGTATAAAGGATTGTAAGTTCTTTTAAATTCTGCCAGAAACTTTTTTGAAGTGACATCCCATACTAAAAACTGAGCAGAAATGTCTATACCTTCTTTTCGGATCATATCGAAGAGTTTAAAATAATATTCACGCGTCGTTCGTCCATAAGGGTCAAAATCGCAGTACGCACAAGAAATCTTCATTTCTTCAAATGCTTTCAACGTTTCAATTACTTTTTCTTGTGAACGAAACAAGGGAGTCGAACGTCCTGTAAGGAGGCACTGAGCGTTATGGCCACCTCCGCAATAACTGCAATTTACTGCACACCCTCTCCCTACACATAACCATCCCTGTCTCTTCAGTTTTTGGCGAAGGTCGTCATTTTCGTGAGTGAGTTGTAGGTAGTTGTACCAATTTCTGAGTAATGAGATTCTATGAAAATTGAAGGAGTCAAACTGCTCTTGGGAAGGACAGTAATTCTTTTTACTTTGTTTTATGCTACCATTTTCTCGATAAAACAAATTAGGGACGCTAGATAGATCTTGAGAGGGAAGGGCATTCAAAAGATCTAACATTGGAATCTCTGCATCACCTTTGACAATTGCATCAACATACTCAAATTTTTGTAGGAGTTCTTCAGTAAAACAAGAAGCAGTGAAGCCACCCAGCACAATGAAGATATTTTCGTAAGTATTTTTTGCTATTTCAGCAATACGCAACGCATCATAACTATGAGGATACCAGTGAAGATCGATTCCAAGAACTGTAGGTGTATATTCTTTGAATAGCGCTTCTATCGTGAACGAAGGATTGAGCATTTCTTCCAATCCGGTATGAACAATTTCTGTTGAAAAACCATTCCGATCAATGTAATCAGCAATGGCAATACTCCCCATTGGGAGTATCACGTTAGTCAGTACCTTAGTCGGGGAGCGAGTTTTAATACGCGTGGTGGGGTGAACAATTAAACAATCAATGTCTTTCATTATACTTCCTTCTTCAAAATCTGCAGGGAATGGATTACATTAAAGCCAACTCGATCAAGAAGAGACGTTAGAAAATCATTTTGTTCGTCAATATATCCAATCTGGCAGGTATTTACACCTTTTTCCCTCATTGTAAGTGCTGTCTTATGAAGCAGGCCCTTAAAGAGATCACTATCTTTGATCTTCATACCAAACCTAAAGATTTTTCCTGTTGTGAACTTGTGCGTCCTTATCAAATCTGGATAAAGGAAAGGTATTGGTAACGTACTTTTTGGTAATTCAAAAAGATTAGGCGTCCATTGAAAGAACCCTATAAATTGTTGATTATGGAAACCAATAGCACTATAATCTCCAAACTCAAACGCGTATTGCGGAGAAATGAAGGTAAATTGGTTTACAAATGAATAATTTTTTACAATCATATCAGAAGGGGTGACGTCTTCTAGTGATATGGTTAGATTTTTGTCTTTTGGGTCCGTTAGTATTTCATAGGGCAGTTTTTGATCCGAGACATGTAAATTACTTAACACCGTTTCGATTTCACATTCGTAACATAGCAGTCTGCTGTATTCCTTGAACCCTGCTTCTTGTAGTTGATCAAGAGATTCTTTCAAGGGAGGGGTTAAATTGGATAATTTGCTGACATCATAAGACAAATGCGTGAGCGAAGTTGGATATGCACTATGTGATGACCCTGTTTCCATTACATACTTGGCTGCCTGATCGCACATATACGCAATCTGACTTTCAATTACCAGTACCACTTTACCTAACTCTCGAAAATAGGTAGTAATCTCCTCAAATAAATAATGAATAAGTGAGGGATCTCTATTATTTCCGATCCAAACTGGATGATTGAAATAGATAACTAAGCGTTCGTCATTGTCGATAAAAGGAAATGCAAATGAGAATAATAAATCGTTTATAGTATTTCCTTCTTTGATACATAGGGTACACGGCAATAGGGCAGGAATCTCAGACGCGTGGTAAGGAAGAAAATCAAAGGGAGTTCCCATTGAAAATGATTTGTAATTGGAGGCAGTAAAGAGAAACGGGACTTTTCTAAATAATGAAAGTGGCAATCTAATATCTAGTCGTATTTTCAAGTCTTGTCATCCGCTTTGGGTTTGACAATTCTTTGGGATGTTACATTTAAAAAATAGATTGGAAAAAAGAGAAACTTTGCTGTGTCAGACTTTGATTTTTTTTGTTAGATAAAGTCCCATTTACATTTTTTTGAACATGTCCTTGTCCTCACCACAGACGGGACATACCCAATCATCTGGGATTTCCTCAAATGGAGTTCCAGGTGCCACAAATGGATCATCACCTACTTCTGGGTCATAAATATACCCACAAACGCTACATTGATATTTATCTGCCAATTAGTTTTCCTCCTTATTCTTAGTAATCACTTATGTAAGTCTCACGTGAATGGGATGCGTTATGGGCAGGTTCTTTATTTCACAGTTTTGGTTTTGACAATTGAAGGCAAAAGAATATCAAAATTTGTTTTTCGCTTGGTCATGCACTTAGAAGAAAATCAATTATTTTGCCATCGTGGACCGCCAAGAAAATGAAATCAGGAAATTTTTCAGGTGATTCGGCGATTTCAAAGAGAAGTAATCTAAACCATGATTATATCGTACCTTACCTACATCCTATACTTTATCTGATATCAGCGAGAAGACCCCTTCCGAAAGGCAGGGGATGGATCGCTGGCCGCGTTTCTTTTTTCCACATCTCCGACAAGACACCATCCATAACTAAGTAAATGAGCGAGTACGGGGAGCGTGAGAGCACTATGAATTACTTAGTGAGTGTGTGTGGGCGGCTGAACTGCAAGCCGCTGCCATACCTCACTAAGTTCACGTTTTTGACCTGGATATTAACATTGGTACCTTTTGGGGTTTTCAGGCGCACCCAGCGACCCAAGTTGAACATCCCCTTGACCTGACACACTTGTCCCTTATAAGAGACCAGATCATGAGGATGTAAGGCGTAGCGTTGGGTTCGGATGCTGCGGTCATAACCTTTTCTATTCAGTTGGATGCTTCTATTGTTGCGTCTGGGTTGCTTCACTATAAAGGGTCGACATCGGGTGTGCTGGCGGCCTCCGGCGATAATAAAGGCGTCATTGGCGTGCGATTTGGCTAACCCTACCTCAATCCTTCGTTGCTTAGTGAGGTAACCGTAAGTGGGGGTGCACATCAGCTCGTCAACCAGTTGCCATCGAACCTGATTCATGAAGGCCGCGCTTTTCAGTGATGCCTTCGCCTGCCGGTGGATTTCAGGGTGGCCGAACTCGGAGGCGGTCCGATCGCCTTTGTGCAGGTTGCAGCGCTCACAACTCAGGTTGAGGTTCGAAACCCGGTCACTGCCACCCCGTGACCTGGGGATGACATGTTCCACTTGGAGTGGCACCCCGGTTTTTCCACAATAGGCACAACTCCGTCCCCATTTCTCCAAGAGATACTCTCGTATATGGTAGCCCTGCAAGGTTCCCTGTTGATATTCAATGCCCGAGATTTCCGGGTTTTGTAGCAATTGAGTATCAAAGGTAGCCACTTCCAGTTCGGTACGTCTGACGGGTACCAGGGTCTTAATCGTCTCGATCAATGTGATATGAGCCTGCTTCTTATGGCGAAGCGAGGGAACTAACCA
>JAEORY010000415.1 GCA_016840645.1 Candidatus Borrarchaeota archaeon
TGATATGGTAGGTGGTAAGAAGCCTGTCGCAATGTACCAGTATTCTCACTATGAAGAAGATTGGCTGCACCAAGTATTCACCGTTGCTAACGATGCTACTCAGGGCGCGAGTTCTGATGGTACTGTTACTGGTGGTTACATACTTGACTGCTCACTTTCGGATGATGCTGATACCTCACAAGATGAGCGTGATTATACATTCATCCGCCCGAATAACGTGGTAGAATTCGAAAACGGACAGGTAGCTCTAGTAGTTGGTGTTTCCGTTAATGGTGGAGCTTGGTCGCTCGCAAGTGGATATACTACTGCCGAATCCGTTTCTTCTGCAAATCAGTGCCTTGTTATCTGTCTTCCTTATGACGGTGACGATACTGACGTTGCAAATGTTGTTAACGGTAAAGGAATCATCACTGGTTTCGAATTCAAAGAAGGAACTGACCAGCCTGACGGACTTACTCCTAACGTGATCAAGTATGAGAATACAGTTATGATCATCAAGGAAGCCTATGAGGTTACTGGTTCTGAAGCCACTAACGCAATCTGGTTCAAGGTTGAAGATCCCGGAACTGGCAAGTCTGGCTGGCTATGGTATCTGAAAGGTGAAGGCGACACCTACCAAAGATTCAACGACTACGCAGAAATGCAGATGTTAGTTGGAGAACAGGTAGCTACTGCCGCTACTACCCTTTCTGGCCTTGGAATCCGTGGTACTGAAGGTCTTATCGATTTTGCTCTTGGCGGAAACGATCTTGGCTATACCACTTCATTTGATGTTTCAGACTTCCGTACAGTTACTATTGCTATCGATAAGAACAGGGGATCAAAAGAAAACACCATGTGGTGTGGTCTGACTATCTCTCTGGATATCGATGACAATTTCTTCTCACAATTTGGTGGAGCCAGTAACAACGGTGGTGCATCTTTCGGAACTTTCGAAGGAAGCGAAGAAAAAGCCGTTCAAATGGGATTCCGTTCATTCAACTATGGTGGGTATACTTTCCACAAGAAAGCATACGACGTGTTCAACTACACTCAAATGTTGGGGTACACAACCGTAGCTGGAGCTGACAGTAAGTACCGTACTATGGCGCTTATGGTTCCTTCCGACAGTCAAATTGATCCTATAACTCGCGAGAGCACTCCTTCCCTACAAGTTAGGTATAAAGAAGCTGGTGGATACTCAAGAGAGATGGAACACTGGCTGACTGGTGGTGCTGTGCTTGCACAGAAGACCAACGGAATTGACGAACTGAAGTGCAATTACCGTACTGAAAGAGGTTTCGAAGGATTCGCTCCTAACCGTTTTGCTCTGATTACTAAGAACTAGGTTCTTACAGTATATTTCCGGGAGGGGGCTTTGCCCCTTCCCTTTTTTTAATTCTATATATTTAAAGACATGAGAGAAACACAAGAGTCATCCCCTGTATTAGGAGGTATGATGAAGTCGCATCATTTTAAATTGATAAAGAAAAGGAAGAAGCCAGCCCTACAGGGTAGGTACTATCCATCAATCAAGCGGCTTCCAAGCGAAGAGGAAATTTACGATCCCCAACAGAATAAGACCCGAACAATCAGGTATGCTATTGGTGAGTCAAGTATCTATAAAGATGATCAGCCTGAAAAGGTAGTCCTTGGAGATATTATATTCCAGAATGGCTCAATCATCGTTCCACACACGTCGCCAACTCTAATTGAATTTCTTACGGTATCAAATCATAATTCCGAAAATCCACATAGGAAGCAGGAAAAAGAGCGGATATTTGCAGAATTAAATCCAGCTCGTGATGCTGAAGCTGAACTCGATAAAGAAGAGGCTATTGCTAGAGCCAAGGCCATGGTTTTCACAATGGAATTCGATGACCTAAGAGGTTACGCAAGGGTTCTTGGTGTAAATGTCAAGAGAAGCGCCTCTGAGATCAAGCATGATATGTTAAGGAAAGCAGCTAAAGATCCCAATGGGTTTATGGCTGGAATCGATGATCCTATTACAAAGCGCCAGCGCGTAGTAATGGATGCGATCAGTTGTAACATACTAGAGGTATCGGGACGCGGAGCTTTCTGGAAGCATGGAGATGAAAAGAAAATGATCACCCCTATTCCATCCGGTCGTGATGGAGTTGCTTGGTTTGCCGAGTGGACTCTTACGGAGAAGGAAGGTGAGACTGTTTTCAGGGATCTTGAAGGGAGAGTTCGAAAGCTCATGAGCTAACATACCGAAACTATTTTATATAGGGATGCAATTTTGTGTCCCTTTTTTTTTGTTTTAAATTAGGATTTCTCGGTTTTTTTTCGTACATTTGTCACTTATCGATATTTGAACATGGCATTACTAAGTATAGAGGGAGCAAAGCTTTCCGGGATTCAGGTTTGGGCTGTTATAGTAACGATTCCGGTTACATTGGGTATATCGGCATTACGTGAAAACAAAGCCGTATCCAGTACTCAACAAACCACCGAAGCGGTTATTAGGCAGGGTATTGAGATAAAGCATCTTCAGGATGGGCAGAATGTTATTAAGGATAATGCCGCTTCTCACGAAGAGGATTTTAATGCCATCATGTCTGAGCTAAACGATCTTAAGGGTCGCCAGAAGAGGACGGATGAGAATATCAACGAGATTATAAATATAGGTCAATTTTATATAGAGCATCAGAAAACGCTCAATGAGGAGCAGATGAAAGATGTTATGGATGATTGGATAAAAAAAAACGAATTGAGATTTCATGTCCCTAAAATAATGTATGAACCTATAGACGATGACTGAAAAATTAATGCAAATACCCAGAGATGGGAAAGGATACATCACAGATATGGAAGAATTAATTGACAAACGGCTAGATGCGAAAATACGGCCATTTGTCGATGTTGTTCTCCATGGTCAAGAAGAATTAAGGCGCGGCCAAAAGGAACAGAATGCGTTTCTGATTAAGACTATAAAGCATGATACTTGGATTAAGGCAATTGCCGCATCGCAGCTTTTCACAATCTTCGGCGTTTTTGTACACTGGATAATAGGAAAATAATGAATTTAGCAGCAACGATTACGGCAGCGGGTGATAATACCTACGTAACGATACAGGATACAACGACTGACTGGGAGGTTGGTGCGATTCAGGACGTATATGACAATGGTGCGGCAACTCTTAATATAACGATTCTCGGTGTTGCGTATGATGCGATAGATGTATCATCCTATTTTAATGGCGGACTTCAGTCTGGCCTTGCTTTTGTTATTACAGGAAATGATCTGAAGATCAGTGGAGACGCGCTCGGCGGATCTACAATACCCGATGGAGATTGGGATGTTACCTATTATGCCGAACACACAATAGGCGGTGCGGTGTCAGATTCCGTACTTGTATCTGAATGGCTATATGGTGTTGTGGCAAAAGGTGTTTATGAGGAGGTTGCCGTTACAAATTTAAATGATTGGGAGTTTGACAACACCCTCCATCAGGCACTACTTGTGGCGGCTTGGTATGTTTATTTGGAATCTATCGCGAGAGCCGAGGTGGAGCAGGAGCTAACTGATTTCAGGACAGGACTGGAAAATCTCGAGATAATGCTCAATAATAGGAACTACTAATGGATGTTACGTTTCCAGAATACATGTTGAATATACAGCGGGACTTTGTTGCTTTCGTAGCGGCAGAGAGCGTTGCGTTTAGGTCGCTTGGAACAAACAAGCGCGACCAGAGAGTTAGGATGGTGGAAATGGTCTTAATGAAGGGCGCTTATGCTGCACTCGAGGCGTACGACTACACGGAAACAGACCCAATGTGGACTCAGGACGAGGTGGACGCCTTCGTTGAAATAATTAATGGTATAATCGGAACAAGTTACGAAGTGGCTTGGGGTGATGGAATTTGGCGAGATGATGACAATAGCGGAGTCTGGGATGACGACGTTAACTCTGACGTTTGGCTTGACACAAATTAGAAAAAAATACGATGAAAAAAATTTGGTTTCTTTTAATCGCTGGTATGATGTCGCTGGGTGTAATGGCTCAGGAATCATTTGACTATGAGGTAATGCCCGATACCATACCAAATCTTGGATCGAGAAAGGCTCTCCGTGATCTTAATAACTGGAACGCATTGCACAATGACGCGGATACAGATTCTATTGCCGATCACTTAGTAAAGATTCAGGCGCTCGAAGCCGTTACAATCCCAAGTCCGGTTGGTTACAATTATAAGCCGCTGCAATATAACGGAATCAGTATGTTTTGGGGCGACTTATCCGCTGGAAGAGGTTCTATTGGAAGGTTGAGTACCGATACGCTTATA
>JAEORY010000416.1 GCA_016840645.1 Candidatus Borrarchaeota archaeon
AAGTTTCGTTGATGTCAGTTTTATTGGAGTTTTTCGGAAGCGTGGAACAAGTGGAGAACCACAATAAGTACAAAATCTCAGACCTTCTCTTAGTGTTCTTCTGCAACTAGGACATGCCGGCAATATTTTTGTCCTCCAGTTTTTTACCTCTGGTTTTTTTTAGTTTTAGTACCACCATCTTGGTACTAATATTGTTACCGACCTCGTGGTATTTAAAAATTTTGAGAAAATTCTCCGCACTTCGATTATAATTGTTTCAATCTCGCGAAAAACATGTCCTGGTGAATATTAGGAATGTTACATCTATTACAAAGGTTTTTATTTTACATCAATTGATTTGCGACAAATAATTTAATGTTGGATTGCTTAACTGCCGAAACTACACCGATTTATTGAAAGATGCGCATTCGTTCTTCAGAACTATCTAACCAATAGCTAGAAAAAGTCTTTTCCAAAATTTTAGATATTTATGTCGGACGTAACATTTCTATAGGAGTTATTCTACTCTTAAAATTAGAACTACTATAAAATCAAATATAAAAGAAATTTTGGAGATTTGACAAAAATGGGAGTTTCATCGTACTTTTCAGGAAGAAAAATAATTGTTTATATAATAACAGCGTTTGTCGCATGGTTTGCATGGCTGGATAATATTATTGACTACTTATATTTCCTTGGTCTCTACGCAGATACATGGCCCTACTACGATGTCTTCACTTTCCCCGACTTTGCCTATAATGTCACGCTTGCGCTCCCCCTCATTGTATTCGGAATGACGTTGTTGCCTGAAGCCGAAAAATGGAAAAATATCATGCGTACCTTGGGCGTCATTGTACTAATCACAGCAGGTTTAATGGTAGTTAGCACCCTTGAACTTGTCCTCTACAGACCTTTTATCACAGCAGTTGTATTAATCGTTATGGCAGGGGTATTTGCAATCCTTAACTCTCCACTTAAGGATAAAGTAATTGGCGGCTACGAAATGTGGCAATGGGCAATTGATTTCTTCGCGTGCGGGGTCATCTTTGTATTAATAGGTCTTCTGCTACCTCCGGCTGTATTTACTGGGTCACTTGAGTATCCAGTACTTATAGGACCTTATGTCTGGGCACTGGTTTTCGTTGTTGCAGGGCTAATTGCAATAATCCTTGGAACAATCATGCCTGTCGAAACAGGTCTTGTTGAAGGTTTAATTGTTGGTGTGTTCGGTGCGATCGGTACGCTAGTCGGTTTGTGGTTATTCTTTTGGGACACGGAAGTTATACCCCCCGATGGATGGTACATTCAAATCTTAGTTCTATTCATAGCTTTTGGCTTTGCTGGCGGGTTCTTCAACCAGTTTAACTTCACAAAATATATCATGAATTCGCTGCAAGATTTTATCAAAATGAAGTTAGTGTTAGCTCTTTGGATCGTGGCGTTGCTTGGATCGCTAGCTCTATGGTTTATTGTACCCCTATGGTTCCCAGGTGGTATTCCTATCGTCCTTCGACAAGTTTTGATCTTTCTTGTTCCGTCGCTCATTGTTACGCCTATCGCTTTTCGTAGTGCTCACTTTTGGCAAGGACTTCTCATCGGTATTACCACGAGTCTTTCATACTTCAGTGCGATCATTCAAGGCGACCCATCTCTTGAGATTTTAGGACTTATCGGCTTTCCATTTGTTCCGTTAATTCGCTATTCACCTCCAGAGATATCCATCTATGTGGTCAATGGTTTGCTACTCGCGTTAGCGGCCCTATGGGGTGGTCTATGGGGGTCAGTTGGAAACTACTTTACAATGGCATATACAGAGATTCCTAAGGAAGGAGATATCGCGAAGAGATTCAGAACAGCATATCTATTTCGTGACCTATGGTCAAACTACTTTATCCACGGGAAAAATGTTGAACCTGAATTTAAGAAAACTGAGCAATTCAAGTTAGATTTAGATCAAATTATAGACATTGATCTAAAACAGACAGACTTACCTACATTCGGTGAATACATTTCTTTTCGCTACATGGACAGAAGTAAGCACTGGGAGACGGTTCCGATGCCTTTGAAAACGATTGGTGTCCAACCGATTGAGGGCTCAGACAAAGCACGAGTAGAATACAATAATAAGCACATTGGAGACTTCTATGATCCAAAGGTGCTAGCTGACAAATACTCCCCGGTATGGAGTCCAATGAATCTGGTATTTCAGCGTACGTTAGTTACCGCGATGCGTCCAATCATCTATATGCTGTTGATCGTCACATTGATACTTGTAGGCTATAGTATCTACGTTAATTTCACAGTAATTGGCGGTGGAATCGAATTTCTCGGACTTGCAGTAGCCCAGATAGTTGTTCTCGTCTTCTTATTCTTCTTTATGTTCCAGTGGTATGGCTTATTCGAACAAACTGTAAACGAGCGACCAGAAGCATCATCTAGTTTCTTAATCGTTGCTTTAATCATTGTAGTAATCATGCTGTACATAACCTACACAGTTAACAGCCTAGGGACGTTCATTGTCACAGGAGCTGACGAAGATCTCATCAGATTCGAAACTAACGGCCTGTATATAATGCTTCTTTTAAACTTCATTTTAGGTATAGGATCTGTTCAAGTGCTCGGCTCAGAAAACATGAACCTCTATTGGTATGATAAAAGACCCGAAACTTTTCCAATGCAATCTCAGGAAGACGCTCCTGTCTGGCTGAAAGGGAATCAGTACTGGGTGTTCAGAAATCTCTTCTGGTGGCCTTTCGAAATCACTGTGGGCAGTAAAGGGCTGGAACACGAAGATTGGGAACGGATAGAACTGTGGGTGAATGCAAATACAGGAAAACCGGAGTGGATTATCTCAGATTATCATTGGCGTGAGCTTTGGTATAGGGTACCAGAATTAGACGAAGAAATAATGATTAAGGTCACGTTCGCTACGAATTTTCACACACCAATACCTTCGGTTCTCCGAAAGGTTACATACGACAAATTTGTCGCACAATTCGAGGGTGCGGGTGCAGCGAGTGCCGTAATTAAATATGCAATTGGTGCAGCGAAATCAGGAATTGGTCGAGCGTTTGACTCAATCGGCTCTTCTTTAGGATTCAGAACTAAGGGCGAAAAAGAACGAGAGGCAAGAACCACTGATGGAATGAAAGCTCGTACGAAAGTGCTTGGAGACTATTTTGTCGATGTAGGAGGCCCTGCAAAGGGAATATGTGGAAAGCAAATGGCAGCTACAGACTTTAACTTCTTTAGGTATCCCTATGGATGCGCAAGTACTAAGGATGTCGGAACTGGTGGCGCAATTGATATTAAATACTATTATCGTGAAAAAGATTTTGTTCCACCGATCAAGGAACCTGGCACAGGATTCAATTTAAAAGCTGAGAAGAAAGATGGTCTTGGCTACAAAATTTCAGTAGACGAAACAGCCCAACAATTGTGCATGGATTGTGGTGAACCGTATAATGTCATGGAAACTACTATTTGTCCGGCTTGCGGAGCAAATAACGAAGCAGCGTATCGAATGCCAATCGAGTAAAAACTTTTTTTGTCTACTCTTTTTTTTATTTTAAAAAACAAGATGAAGGTTAAGAGATGACTCAATTACCTTGGATTATTGCTCACCGAGGAGCGTCGGGCCATTATCCAGAAAATACTCTTCATTCGTTCTTAGGAGCAGTTGAATTAGGTGCTACTTGTGTTGAGATGGATATTCAACCAACAGCGGATAAAAAATTGGTCCTATTCCATGACAAGACAATGGAACGTATTGTTGGTGTTCCAAAAAAGATCACGGACTTATCATGGCAAGAAGTCATGCAATACGATGTCGGACGTTGGAAGGCCCCCATATGGGAAGGAACAAAGATTCCGCTTCTTAGGGACATCTTGGAAAAACTTCCACGATCAATGAAATTGAATTTAGAGCTCAAATATTATTCCCCTAAAGATGATTGGTTTGAAAGATCAGTTCTTGAAGTTGCCTTGGAATTTGATCTTCCCAGTAGAGGCTATCTAGCTATTAAACATATTGAAACCGTTTCCTATTTGAAGGAACGGGCTCCTGACTGTCCATTGGGATTATTACAGAAAAAAAGAACCCCAAAAGAAACATTCGATCTTTGTTGTAAGTGGGATCTTCCATTTGTTCAAATTAGGAAAACAGCGTTAACTAGTGAATGGATTGATCGATTTCATGAGCAGGGCATCAGAGTTAATTTCTTTTACTCGGATGATCCAATCGAAATGAAACATCTTTTGAACGATCTTAAAATTGACGGAATTTTGACAAATTATCCCGACAGGGCA
>JAEORY010000417.1 GCA_016840645.1 Candidatus Borrarchaeota archaeon
AAGCCCACGAAGGGCCTCGCACACAGAAGATACCAACTGGAACAACTCTTGAGTAGTTGAGTTTTAGAACAAACAAATAGTTTAATAAATCTAGTAGGTGGTTATTGCTGTTCCGGAGAGAGGGATTCATCATGGGCGTCGTTCTCCTTCCTTTCCTGCGCCCCTCCGGAACAACCTCTTGCAGGAGTGGGTATTCCCACTCAACACAGGGGAGATAACTCACTTAACCTGTCCAATAGCGATAAATAGGGTGAAATATTAACAATGAAATGCCCTTTGCAGGGCTCTTCCAGCAATTGGGTTGGTCCTCCACTCTGAGACATTTCGGAAAGCAGGTAAGAAATTGGGAGGTCAAGGCGTGATGGCTTTGCCTGCGCCAACCCAATCAAGAAATGATCACAACGCGCGCGGTGTTAGTGCGCGTGATTGAGGTTTAACGAAGTTTTTTTAATATCGTGATCAGGATTAGAACGCTATGTGGATTCAGGGTATTGCGGCGGGGACTCCGTCTCTGGTTAATTGTCCAGCCAGCGTCGTAATCGCATAAAACGACGCATCCACATTTGGTCATTTTTTTAGTATCGCATTTGCGCGGGTAAGAGAGCGCAATCACATCAAACCGAGAAATGTGATTTCCCGTGAGATTTTCTGAATATTAGGTGAAGGCGGTTTTAAGCTCACGAGACTCTCGAGAACTCATCGCACGTGTATTTTTCCAGATAAGACTTAGAGATATTGAAGAAATCCACTTGAGCCTCACGCAGAGTTAATGAGCTTGGAATATGAATTGGTATGTCTTGATGAATGATCTCATTTTCTTGGTTTTTGATTCTATAATATGATGAAAGCATTAAATCTATGCTCTAGTTGTTGGCACATATTTTGCATGTTCCCGATGAATCTCGACATTTGCTGCAAACGAGGAAGCCGCAGACAGGACATTCCTCAACCTGGATGTTCTCTGTCCCACATATACTGCATAAATCGAATTCTTCCTTCGTTTCTACCCTCAATCTCACAGGTCCTGTTCGTTTCCTTACGTTCGCCGCTTTTCTTTTACAGTATATTGAACAATATTTTTTTGTGCCGACCAGTGTTTCGAAGGACTCTCCACAGAACGCACAGGTCTTCTGAAATGGCTTTCTTTCCATTCTCCGCTCCCTTGATTTCAGGTTCTTCGCCTTTCTTCTACAGTCATCAGAGCAGTATTTGACATTCGAAGCCCTTGCATTGAAAGTATGACCGCAAATAATGCATGTGATTCGCGCGCGGGAAATATTGGAGGGGAGATAACCACATATAAATCTGCGTGTATCTTTTTGAATGGTAATTTTTTTATTTTTCAATATTGTAGAATAATGATCTGATATGCAAGATCTTAAAAAGAAACTTCATGAATATGTAGAAGCCCATAAGAATGAGGCAATTGAACTATTTCAATCCTTGATACGTATTAATAGTGTAAATCATGGTCCTGATTTTGATCAAGGTGACGAATCAGAAATAGTGCAATTTATCGAAAACTGGATGAAACCTCTAGATCTTGAAATAAATACTATTGAACCGCATCCTAAACGTCCAAGCATAACAGGCAGAAAGAGAGGTTCTATCGGAAAACCAACCTTATGTATGTACGGACATCTGGATACTGTACCGGTTGGCGATCCTTTAAAGTGGAAATATCCTCCATTTGGTGGAGAAATTCACGATGGGCGATTATATGGGAGAGGTGCGAGTGATATTAAACAGGGTATAGCGACTTCTTTGTTTACCACTAAAACATTAATTGATGTTGGTGTTGATTTAAAAGGCGATATTTTATTGGCTTATGGTGCTGGAGAAGAAACTTTGTTTCCTTTGGGATTAAAACACATGATTGACATTGGCATGATTGACGCTGATTACTGTCTATATCCACATGGAGGGGTTCCAGATGACCCAGAGAGACCTTTCGGTATTACACTCGGTCATAGAGGAAATATAGACATTCAGATTAAAACAATAGGTAAAGAGGGACACATGGCTCGTAAAGCAAATGCTATAAATGCAATTGAAAAGATGGCTCCAATTGTTCAAGGTATAGCATCTATGGATATATCTGGACCTCCACATGACGTAGTGCCACCAGGAGGCACAATAAGCGTTAACATGATAAGTGGTGGGATAAAATCAAATATTATTCCACCCGAGTGCTCAATCACTATTGATTGTAGATTTGGACCAGGGATTAAACCTGATGATATAGTTAAAAAAGTAAATGATTTAGTAAATAACCTTAAAAAAGACGATCCAAAATTAGAGGCAATTATTGAAAGATCAGAAGGTTATGAGGCAAGTTGGACAGAACCTGACGATCCTTTTGTAGAGGAAATTAAAAAAGTATACAAAGAGTTCGATCCTAAGAGATCCATATTAGCGAGAGGTGGTGCACATTCTAGTGACAGTAAATTTTTCAGACTCGTTGGGATACCTACTGCAATGGCGTTCGCTCCAAGTGCTTCCATGCCACAATATGGAGGTGCAGGACACCAATACAACGAATATGCCGGAGTAAAAGAGTACATTGAGTCAGTAAAAATGCAGACATCGTTCGTTATAAATCAATTATATTAAATATACAATCAATTTAATTTCTCCTTTTTTCTTATTAGGCTCGTGCGTACGTAATGTCCAAAATTATTTATATGATAATAATGTAACAAATATCGGAAAACTATGATTGTAAAAGGTGCTGTAGTTCAGACTGTGCTCTTTATATTATCATTACTAGTAATTTACTATTCTATTATACGTTCAGAAAAAGGTGAACCACCAAAACTTCGTACAATCCCTGCCATTCTTGCATTTGAAGAATTGATTGGAAGGGCTTCTGAAATGGGAAGACCTGTAAATTTTGACTTTGGTAGACCTACATTAACTGTTACTTCACGAGCCCCTCAAACGGTAGCTGCTATTGCCTGTATGTCTCATGTAGCAAGGTTATGTGCTGCCATTGATGTGCCTTTTTATATAGCGACAAATACACAAGATGCTTTACCTGCATTTCAAGCAGCTGTTGATGATGCATATGCTTTTGAAGGAAAACCATCTCCAAGTGATGCTATACAATGGTTAGGGAGTGGTTGGGGATTCGATCAAAGATGGGGTACTTGGATTGAAGAAAAAAGGATAGCTGCTAATTTCTTGATAGGTACTTGGTGGGCTGAGACCGTATATCACGTTGAACATACAAAAAGAGTGGGTGCCATGGCTATTGGCGGCGATTCAAGTGTTGGTGCAAACTTAGCTGTTTTAGTTGCAGGATGCGACTATGCAATTGTTGGAGAAGAATTATTTGCTGCGGGTGCATATCTTTCAAAAGATAAAACACAAATAGGGTCATTATACGGCCAGGATATATTAAAGTTATTAATCGCTGTATTCGCTGTCGTTTCTATAATCTTACAACTTGTAGGAGTTGATGTGGTATCTCTTCTCAGTACATAGGAGGTATGACATTTGGGAGCTATTGAAAGGACAATACTACCTTCAGTGATTTTCGCCATCACTTGTATTATTATCTTAACTCCAGGATTTGTCTCTATACCTATGATAGAATCAGCAGCCAATGAATTTGTAATTTGGGGTCAAATAATAGGCCGTATGGCTCTATTATTGGGAATTATTAATTTAATACTAACAAATGG
This sequence comes from Candidatus Borrarchaeota archaeon, assembly GCA_016840645.1. The sequence goes on from JAEORY010000417.1 coordinate 3,687, forward strand.
AAAGGACATATCCAAAAGAACTGGCAATTGGTTATACTATATATTGATGTTCGCTATATTTGGTATAATGGCTGTTACCGGTCTTTCAGATCTTAGTTTACAGAATCCTCAATTCAATTGGATGTATAATAACATCTATAATAATTGTACAGGAGCCTTCTTCGGTGCAGTATTATTTTATCTAGTTTCATGTACTTTCAGAGTTATCAGAATACGTAATTTCGAATCAGCATTGCTTACTTTTGCTGCTACATTAACAGTTCTAATGAGTTCTCCAGTTATGTGTGCTATTTGGCCAGGATTCCCAATGTTGGGAGAATGGGTACAATCAGTTTTCAATACAGGGGCTTTCCGTGGAATAACCATTGGCGCAGCAATAGGATTAGTTGGTTTGGCATTGAGGATGTTCATTGGAAGAGAAAGATCATGGATGGGCAGGGGATCTACTGAATAAGGTGGTTGATAATGGGAATTGTAGACATAATTGAAAAAATTGATAACAGGATACTGTATGTAATTACATTTATACTTTTAATGATACCTATTGGGTTCTATCCTTTAGGAATACCTGTTTATACTGATGAATTAACGAGGAAATAC
>JAEORY010000418.1 GCA_016840645.1 Candidatus Borrarchaeota archaeon
CGAATGGATGACACCTAAGCGTAGGTTCTTATCTGGTTTGTTTGGTGGGCGAGTGGATAGACTGCCCGTTGGAAGTGTTACAAGCGTCGTTACGGTCGAATGCATGCAAGCTAGTAATGTTTTCTTTCCCGAAGCACATTATGACGCAGAAAAAATGGCAAAATTGGCTGCCACAGCTCATACATTGCTGGATTATGACTGTATTTTACCGTATTTCTCCGTTTGGGTCGAAGGCGCAGCTTTCATAGAGAATGGCAATCCACTTCCTGGAGAGATGGATTGGGGGGACGCAGACCGCATGCCAGATGGTAAAAACATAAAATTCTGGGAAGAGCCTGATCAAGTAACCATCCCCGATGATTTCCTCGAAAGAATGGCTCCGAGAGCTTTGCTTGATGCAATTAACATCTTACATCATGAGTATGGTGACAGAGTTGCGATTGTTGGCAAAGTAATGGGACCTTGGACACTCTCGTATCACGTCGCAGGCACTAAAAACACTTTAATGTCAGTACGTCTAAATCCTGACCGCTTACATGGCTTCATGGAAGTTCTGAAAGAGTTAACAGTAGAATTCGGAAAAGCACAAGTGGATGCCGGAGCAGATGTTATAATGCTGGCCGACCATGCGACTGGTGACCTCGTGAGCGCTGAAACCTATCGTAAGTTTTTACTTGATATTCATCAAGAAGTTACGAAACGTATCGGAGCGCCAATTGTGCTTCATATCTGTGGTGATACAACCGATCGTCTTCATTATATAGCGCAAGCTGGTTTCGACTGTTTCCATATCGATAGCAAAGTCGATGCATACGAAGCTAAGAAGATTGTTGGAGATAAGATTTCACTTATGGGAAATATTAACAATCCTGAAACTCTGTTATATAAAGGTCCTGAAGATGTGAAAAGAGAGGCTCTCTACGCCGCCAAGGCAGGTTTTGATATTTTAGCACCTGAATGTGCTATACCTACGCGCACAAAGAATGAGAATTTAAAAGCCATAACAGAAATAGCCCGAAACTTTTCGAAAGAGTAAATTGGAGGACATTATATGGAAAATACAAATCCCGAATTATGTGAAAAGGTAAAGCAAGTAATCATTGATGTAGATCCCGAGCCTGCTAAAAAAATTGTCCAAGATGCTTTGGATTCGGATATGAATCCACTTGAAATTATACAGTGCATGACAGCTGGAATGGCAGAAGTAGGACGACTGTATGAAGAAAGAGTTTATTTTGTTACCGAGTTATTGATAGCTGGAGAGATTATGAGCCAGAATATAGAAATAATTAAACCATATCTTGCAGAAGGCGAGACACCGACAGCACATGGAAAAATTGTGTTTGGCACAGTCAAGGACGACATACATGATATAGGCAAAAACATCATGATTTCACTGTTAAAAGTAGCAGGATTCGAAGTTATTGACCTTGGCGTTGACGTACCCGTATCAAAATTCATAGAAGCCCTCAAAGAAAATAAGGCGGATATTTTAGCAATGTCCTCACTCTTAACCTCAACAGTGGATCAAATCAAAAATGTAATCGCAGAATTAAAAAAGGAAGGCCTCAGAGATCAAGTAAAAGTGATAATCGGAGGCGCCGCTGTAACAGAAGATCTTGCCAAAGAAGTAGGGGTAGATGGCTATGCTGTCGATGCCACGCAAGGTGTTGAAAAGTGTAAGGCATTCCTTCAATGAAATCCTACTGAAAAACTTATATGCGCACTCAATCAAACTATATTACACATTTTATGGGTCCGTGGTCTAGCCTGGATCGGGCGCCGACTTAGATTAAACTAGTCTAAGGCGTATGCCTGCGGAGCCGGATAAGCTCTCCCTCAATGGGGAGATCGACGGAAATCGCGGGTTCGAATCCCGCCGGACCCACCATCTCTTTCTGATTTTTCCAGTATTGAATCTTCGGGTTAAAAAAAGTTGTAGATTTGATATTTTCAGAAGTAACGAAAAAGCTGATAGTTATAAAATGAACATAAAGCAAAACGTGAGAATAAGATTACAGTTTAATTAAGCAAGAAAGCACCACAGCTTTAGCGTGGTGTTTATATAGTTTGTTGGTGAAATCAATTATAGTACCTACGGGGCGTAGGGAATTTAAGCCTGTGGAGATAAGACCTCCGTAACCCGCCAAGGGGATCGAGTCTGTCCTTGAAGCAGGAAGCCTCAAGCCTTTAGCACGAGGTAGCTCATACAAGCTCTATTTCAATGTAGATTGAGTCGGGCACCCTAATCCTCATAATTTGCGACATAGTGCGTTCATTTGCATCGAGGATAACGATCCGTTTGTGAACTCTCATCTGCCATTGTTCCCATGTGGGTGTTCCTTCGCCACAAGGAGTTTTCCTTACAGGAATCCTTATTTTCTTCGTTGGCAGTGGAATCGGACCATTTATTCGCGCCCCAGTCTTTGCAGCGATTTCTTTGAGTTGATCACAAATTTGATGAAGTTCTTTGGTATTCTTACTTAGCAATCTGATGCGTGCTCGCTGTACCATCTTTTTATGCCTCTTTTTTTACTAACCTAATAAAAATTGTATAGAAAGCCTTCACAGGCTTCCTTAGAAAAAAGCTATTAACGTTTTGTTACACTTTTTACGATTCCTACACCTACTGTCTTAGCCATGTCTCTTATAGCAAACCTGCCAAGCTGTGGAAGATTAGCGTACTCCTCTATACATAATGGACGCGTTGGGACGAGTTTAACGATTGCACCTTCACCTGTTTTTAGATATGGTGGATTCTCTTCTACTATTTCTCCAGATCTGCGGTCAATTTTTGCTTGAAGTTCTAAGAACGTTGATGCAACTTGAGCTGTGTGTGCATGGATAACGGGTGTATATCCTGCAGCAATCGCTGTTGGGTGATGTAATATAAATATTTGTGCAGTAAACTCCTTTGCAACACTTGGTGGATTTTTTGGATCTCCTCCAACGTCACCACGACGAATTTCTGATTTTGCAATTCCTTTAAGATTAAAACCTATATTGTCACCAGGCATTGCTTTTTCCATCAGTTCATGGTGCATTTCAATCGATTTTACTTCACCTATTTTTGATACAGGCTCAATTTGGATCTTATCGCCTGATTTGAGTACACCTGTTTCCACTCGTCCTACAGGTACTGTTCCTACTCCAGTAATCGTATAGACATCCTGAATAGGTATTCTAAGTGGTTTGTCAGTTGGCTGTGGTGGGATTTTCATTTCATCTAAAGCTTGAAGAATCGTTGTATCTTTGAACCATCCCATATTTTCGCTCGCCTTAGTTATGTTATCGCCAGTCCAAGCTGATACTGGAATGTAGAAGCGTGTAATTTTCATGTCTAGTTCTTTTTCAATAAGTTTGAAGACGTTCTCAACATTACTTTTTATTTCGTTGAATCTATCTTCATCCCACTGAGGATCTGCTGCATCCATTTTATTAACGGCAACAATAAATTGATCAACACCAAGCGTAGCGGCCAGTACAAGATGTTCGACAGTTTGGCCCCCTTTTCCAATCCCACTTTCAAACTCACCTTTACGGGATGAAACGGCTAAAATTGCGGCATCAGCTTGACTTGTACCAGTAATCATGTTCTTAACGAAATCACGATGTCCGGGTGCGTCAATGATGGTATAATAATACTTAGGCGTCTCAAATTGCCAGAATGCGATATCAATTGTCAGTCCGCGCTCTCTTTCTTCTTTAAGTTTGTCTAATACCCAAGCATACTTGAAACTGCCTTTTCCGATCTTATCAGCATCTGCTTCATACTTAGCAATAGTTCGTTCGTCAATGGCTCCCATCAAAACTAAGAGATGTCCTACAAGCGTAGATTTACCATGATCAACATGTCCAATAATCACCAAATTCATATGTGGTTTCCCAGATTTTGACATAAACTTTTCCTCCGGATTTTCCTAACTTTTCTATGCTATACCTTCTGGAAGGTATAATTTTTAATATATAGGTATGTTGTTTAAAATATTATTATATTGTTTTTGATTTCAAACCTTCGTTTTAAAAAGCTTGTGAGATAACAAGCTGGTGAAATAATTTATCTTTATTTATTGCCAAAAAATTTTAAATGTCTGCATTCATTGAACTTTTAACTCAGCGAGCAGACAGTGCAATACGCTCCTTTTCTTGGCGTCTTTTAATTGCAAAACTTCGTGTATCATTATTAGCTGCTGCTATTAATTCTTCTGCAATAACTTCTTCAAATGATTTTACGGTTGAGAAACTTGCCTTTTGAATTCCCTGCGCCAGATACTGTAAAGAA
>JAEORY010000419.1 GCA_016840645.1 Candidatus Borrarchaeota archaeon
CATTTCATTTCTAAAGATAGATGGAGCAAAACGGGTAACATCAGCGCCCGGAAATTCCAATCCAAAATAAGGTTGGGCTGCCTCTTCAACTTCTGGGCTGATGTCCTCTTCATGGTTGGAAGGTTTTTCAGCACATCCCACTACTATAATAAAGCAGATCGACAAACAAATCCAAATCCTCCAGGCCTGTCCACAACCCGTTTCAATAGCCATCAGGTTCTCCTTATGGTGTATATGACATTTACAATAGATCAATGAAGAAACCAGTAGATAAACCTGATTGTAGGGGAGGATTCTATTCTGTAAATACTTCCGCAGGAGTGATTAGAGTCATCCAAATGAGGGAGAAAAGAAAACCTTGTTATTTTTCCAGCTGGCATTTTCACTTTTGAAAATGGAGGAAAAGAAATTTGTCGGTGACAAAGTATAAAATCATATCAGGAGACAAAAATCACAGCGGTCTGCAGCATATGAGGAAGAATAACCTCACAGCGGGGCGATTCTCTATATCATATTTCGCTCCATACCGGCCATTCAAAGCAGACAGTGACTATCCAATCTACTGCTTAATTTTTCACTTGATCGAAAGCTCCAAGCCAAAGGCATCCACGTCAAACAAGATGCTCTCGCTGAAATTTGCTTTATCCCGCACAAATTCCAAGTAAGGCTTAATCTGGGGGGCGAAGGGTGGCACTACGATATCGTGGGCCAGCACCCATCCCCCCTCCTCCACTCTATCATATACTTTCTTGACCAGGTCCAGATATAAGCTCTTGCCCAATTCTTTGCTGTCCACATCCAAAAAAACGTAATCGAACGTCCCATCCAACCTGTCGACTGCTTGCATCCCATCCTCTGCCAGCAGCTCAATATGTTCTGTATTGACCAGCTTCTCAAAATTTTCTTTCGCTCTCCTGGTCGCTTCTGGATCAATGTCTACACCATATACTTTCTCCGCTGTGTACGTTATTCCTTTCCCGCAGCTTGCCCCTACACACCACACAAGTCCGTTGCCATAGTATGTCCCTATCCCTAAGGTCCGGAGCGGCTTTCTAGCTGCAGACAGCATATACATGAGCCTTTCCATCACTGGTGAAACTGAAGAGCCAGGCATTATGAATTTGCCCTTCACTTCACTCCTGAACTCCTCGAACTCAAACTCATCGTAGCCTGCTTCCTTATTTAATATTCCTTTTTCTTTCAACCAAGCAAGAATAGAAGCAACGATCTCAACCTCTGCTGCCCTGCTCAATCGAGATAGAAAATCGAAATCCCTGTAGGCAACCTCTTTTCTGAGATTCTGGGGAGCATCGTGGTTAAAGCTAGCTTCCTCTGAAACCAACCCGTCGGATTTCAATTTCTCCATCGCCAGCTCGATGACTTCTTTATCGCATCTGTAGGTCACTGCCATGTCGATTATCTCTCCCTGTATTTCATCAGTAAGTAGCATATCGAGTCAGTTTTACTTACCATTAAGTCTCACTACTATCTTAATCTACTTTCTACTTACAATATATAACTTACTCTCTAAACCTTACAGTCACACAACTCGCAGCATCAACCATGAATCTCCCTTATCCGCATATTCCCGAAAGCCACATTTTCGATATAACCCTATCGCATGGTTTTCTTTTGATACCATGAGACTCAGTTCATGAATATTATGATTTGCGGCATGATCGATCAGCCATTCGATCATTTTCCCGCCAATTCCCTGACGACGGTAATCATCATGAACTGCAATAACGATCACTGGTATCGTTTCATTAATATAGCCCCTGATGCAATTCTCTTCTGTGAAATATCTATACCAGGCCGCACCCGCCGGGATTGAATCAACGAGAGCGGTAACAGCAGCGTCGCCTTGTCGTTTTCCCCAATCAACAAGGGCATTGTTCACACCTGGATCAGAGAGACTTTCTTCTAAGGAAGGTTTATCAGAATTAGGCCGCCAAAATACTGCTTCGTAAAGCATTTCTCGCATAAATTGCAAATCCGAAATATGTGATTCTCTCAATTGAATAATCATATTCATCTTAAACGGCTAAATGTAATAATAGGAATTAAACATAAGGAAAGATTAGTAAAATTTTATTAGCGCGTGCATTTGTTATATGCCTTGGGTCCAGTTTTCTTACTACTTACTGAACTACTTCTTATCAGGTTCCTTTGCCTTCACTCAGGACAGGCTCTGGTCCAGGTTGGAGCGCATTCTAATATTGGCAGACCTATGAGACAATTCGCATAAGTATATGACAGAATCTTGTCAGTTTATAAGAGGTAAATTTTACAAATAATGGTTGATATCATTAGATAACAGATTCTTTATCGAATTAAATATAGTTAGATCATGATTATCTTTACTTAACCTATAGTGTTGAATAATAAGATAAAGATAGAGATCTAGCTAGCGGTAATCCAACAATCAATTTCAATGCAGTCCATCCGATATCAGATCGGATAACTCCAATATACCCTCTTAGAGCTTGGGTTATTTTGATTAAGGTTGATTTAAGTATACTAAATAAGTGGTTCTAATCCAATTCATAGAATATATTACTAATGTGTGAATATCACCTTCTAAGGAATCTTCAAATACCAGATTTTCACAATTCAATACATCATCCAACCTTGTTCTACTTAATCGGGATCAGCGGAAGTATAATGAATTAGGTTATGATGATGAGAGAAATGTTACCGTCGTTACAGAACAAATGATATGCCAACAAAGAGATATTGTTATAACCTATCTCCAATACCTATTCAACTGAGGGATATGCAATCCTGGAAATGATTTATTACATAGGAAAAAGTGAATAGATCCCAAAATTTCCAGGTGATATCCCAACCCGACAAAAACGTTTTCAGAATATAATCAGACTTTTGAATGGTACTACTTTCAATATATGAATAAGAGAAAGACTAAGGCATTGTTATTCTTGTTCTCCATCTTGAGTTTCTTGTTTGGTTGTCAATCAAAAAACTCATCAAGAGTTACTTCATATCCTCTCAGAGAGCTAAGCCAAGCCGGGATCAATGAATTTGCGCTGAACGGAAAACCACTAAGCGAGTCATTAGAGGAAGAATATCTCATATTGGTTGCCGGGCATATCTATGGCTCACATAAATCTTCAGAACCTCATCCAGCCCAGAGTTTTATGGATAAGCTCAGCTATTTCTCCGATCTTAATCCCCGCTTTATGGTTCTCCTTGGAGATATTGTCCCTCATAGCTCCAGTTCTAATTTCCAGGATCTTGAAGATAGCCTTCTATTTGATCAACCGTATCCGATTCTCAACGCTGTTGGCAACCATGATGTAGAAAATCGCCAGCTCTATGCAGACAGATATGGACCAACTTATTATTACTTCCCATACCAATCAGCCTATTTTATTATATTGGATACTGAACTTGACAATTGTAGGATTAAAGGCGACCAATTGGAAATGCTAGAATCAGCACTAAATAACGCTGTTAACAATCCTCAAATTACTCAAATCTTCATATTCACTCATAAAGTAATCTTTTTTAATCAAGGTCTGTTTCAACGTTTAACTTCTAATCAATCAAATCTTCCAAACGACCGTTATTCATGTTTATTCTCTAATAATTACTCAAGGTTATTGACTGACCTATTTCTGCCAGCTGCTAAAAGCAAACCAGTTTATCTCATAGCAGGAGATGTCGGCGCCTGGGGGGGAAATTTTACTCCCTATCACACGCGCTACAAGGGAAGCGATTTCCATATTCTCACCACAGGTTTAGGGGATACACCACAAGATCTTGTATTAGTGCTCTCTATCAAGGGTGATCAGACCGAAATCAAATATCTACAACTCACAAAAGATCTACTATCTATTCAATGACCAGTATTCATAATGGCATAAAGGCAAAGTAATAATAATTCCTTTTACGATAAGAGCAGAGAGGATAGGGCTCTCCTGCAGAATAATTAGCATTCAATCAAAACGGTCCCGGTAGCCTCCCACAATCTCATATATTCTGTCTTATTTCTTCTGTCACTTGTACTGCGAGTTTTATTCGCGATATTCTGTTCTCTTGTTTTTCCAACCAATACTCAATAGCGCTTTTCCCTACCTCCTTCACAGATCTCATCCAAGATCAAATCTAACCAAATCATGGACTGCAGACAGTATTAATACTATTTTCAAATGGAAAAAGGAAACACACAGGAATAATAGCTCGGGATACAGCTTCCGTGAGAGGAAACCATATCCCCGCT
>JAEORY010000420.1 GCA_016840645.1 Candidatus Borrarchaeota archaeon
TTGGATGAGCCACTTCCCCTTTTGTAAATGGTATGAAACTTCGAAAAACAATTGTGCCTTCTATTGAACGCTTTCCCCAGAAAGGAGCAGTAAAGGCTCTAAAATTAGCCCCTCTCTTGTCTTCTAACTCAGAAAAAGTGCCATTTTTTCTTTTAACTTCAATTATTTCATAAGACTCATCTAGCTCAATTTCAAAATAGAATGAGGCATCCTTCAGAAGCCCAAGATTTCTTATTTCAAATAGCGCTTGTGTTTCATATCGGCTATTTATTTGTCTTGAATCGGAAAGAATTTCTATATTACATTCTGCTTTTGGTATCTTTGATTTTTCAAATTGTCGTCCTCCAAAAAAAGTACCAATAGCCGCCACAATGCCTAAAAAACCGATAATGATGTTTAATCTAATGCAGTTACTTTTTCCTCCCATCAGACAACCCCTTCATAAAATGGAATGGAATTCTAAAATACGTCAATCAACAATGATTGTCAACTTATGCATTGATCATCCTTGCTAATTTAATAGTTGCTTTAGTAATTCCCCCAAACTCCTAATTTCGATTTTCAGAATACCAATTTTATTCTACGTGTTTTTCTATCAAATTCTGGATCGCTTTCACGCATCTGGAAAAATGATCTAAGTCAAACTCAAATCCAATAGAATTTTTAAAGAAATTGTTGACATAATCTACACATTCCAGAAGTTCTTCTTTGGTAGGTTCATTTTCTACGCTCATTGTGATACCTCAGCAATCAATACCTTGATAGCTATATAACAGTTTTATTATATACTTTCAAGATTGTTTTAATGTTTTCTTAGTCCTCCTTAAAACAATTTCATGCACCTCAGCGTCACAAGTCCGGCATTGATTCTCAACCTGACATTTTTTAATTCTGTAATTAGCTTCCCTTCTGGAATCAGGAAGAAATCGAGCTGATTTAGTGTCTCCCCAGACATAGAGTTTTCGGGCGTCAAGCTCCACATCGGCAGAGCAGGAGACAGCGTAGACTTTAATCTTAGACATGTTCACCTCATTCTAAGTCCTCAATAATGATTTCGGTTCTAAGCGGCTGGTCTATTTTTTGTTCATACCAAGGCTCAAGGTATTTAGGGCTGTCGTTGTAGATAAGCTTAAATTCTATGAGCTTATCTCGGAGATATTTAAAACCTTCGGAGAGGTTGTCGTCGTCTAGGAGTCTTTCTCTAAAACTATAAAAGGTGACTCTTCTTTTTTCTTTGCCTTTTACTTTGTATAGATCATCGTGAGCGTTACAAAGCAAAAGCATATTATGATAGTCTTTTTTTATCTGCCCGAATTTCCAGTAAAGGCCGACTCTGAGCCAGCGTTTAAACTCGTTCCCTGAAGGGGTAACTATTCCGGGCATCACTATTTGAATTTTCATTTGAGTTTTATGGTTATTTTGATTTCGCTGAATTTATCCAAAATAAAGTCCATGATGATATAAACAACAAGGCCACCCAGCAGAGGTAGTAGCCAAATCCAGGCCTTCATTTTTCCCCTTGCTATTTAGTCAGAAAGAAGACTTTGGAGTAGTCTATGTTATTTCCAAGCTCGTCTTCTCCCAGGATAGTAACCTGAAGAGTTTTTAAAACCTCTTTATGGTTAATATCAATACAGATCTTCCAGGCTTCAAATCCCCTAAATTTCCGGCTGTCATAGATCCGCCTGTATAAAGGAGTAATATAGCTTGTGACTTCAAATATAATGGCCTCAAGCTCTCCACTTACTCCGTTTACTTCCTTGAAGTTAATGCAGTTTTGGAATTTCCATACTTGATAGGTTTCATCGAAAGTAATAACAGCTAGGTTTGTTTCTAGCGAGATCTCAATTTCAGCCTTCCTTATAGGTGATTCTGAGCTAGAACAGCTGACAAGAAAAAGAAGAGGGATAAGGAAAGTTAGATAAAAAAACTTTCTTCTCATTTCATTAGGCCTCCTTGAATCTGAATTTTTCTATATGCAAGAACCGTTATATATGGGATTTGTCGATAAAACAGGATCTTGAGTGCTGTCAGAGGGAGTCTTTCCATCAATAATTTTCCTTGAATTGATCTTCAGCATAGATGCACCCAAAGGGATTTTTGCAATCGCTAGGAGCTAAGGAGTCGGCTACAAACTCACAGTCCTCAGGGCACTCAATAGGATCCTGGGGAGAAAAATCTCCGCTGCCTTTAAGCAATTATTTCTCCTTATTAGAAAATTAAATTTAGAACCAAAGCCCAGAGAATCAGGCTTATAAGCCAGGGAACAAAAGGGTAAGATCTAGCGCGTTTCATTTTTCCCTCCCTTTTAATCCGTTTTTAAAAAACTCACAGCTAGGGATCCTGGCGGTTAGGGAATCTTTGACCGTTTGAACGATTTTCTTATTTTGCTTTTTGCAGAATCCTATTACTTTTGGATCCTCAGACTCCCTCCACTCCCGGAACTGGCAACGAGGGCATTGATAGATGTTATAAGGCACAGTTTTATTCATCCCCAAAGCCCCCTTTTCCGGCCTTCGTTTATGTAGCAAGGATCACAGAGCTGTAAAGAGCGTTCATGGAGATCCATGAGATCTTTGACTCTGATCTCTCTTTCGTATTTCACATAATAAGGATTAGAGCATTTCTTACAGCGTTTAATCAGGATCCCTTTAAACATCTTTCCGGGATCTCCTATTAGCTCGCTGTATTCCGCTTTAGGTAGGCTTTCGTTTTGAATAGGATCCCGGAGAGCTACTTTTCCGTTTAGATCTCTGATTGAAGCGATCTCGCGGCTTAATCTATCCCCATTTGCACAGTCACACCTATAGGCTATCTTCCTCTCTTTTCCATCTTCTTTGATCCTGACTAATACCAACCCTCCGCTTTCACACTTAGAGCAGTAAGTAGGCTTCCTTTTAGGCTTTTCTTCTCTGTCTCTAATGTAAGTTGCTGTCTTTACCAGGAAGGCGAGTTTAGGGAAATATTCAGCGTCGCTTTCATCTAGAGTCCTGTCTACAGCTTTTCTAATAATCCAGGGTTCAAACCTTTTCAGCCTGTCCCAATAAGTAGTAATGGTTTTCTCGTTCCTGACCCCATAGACTACCTCAAGCCTTTCAAAGATCTTTGTGAAGTCTTCAAGTGAAGTCATTAGACCCCCTTTCTTTCATCTTCTCTCTTAGAAGCTCTGAGCCTGTTTTCCTGGGTGCTTTTTTCTCTAAATCCCTTTTGTATTTGAGATAAAGCTGGTCATATCTCTTTCTTAGTTTTGGCATACTCAAGACATTTGTTTTCTCGAAGCTGTCTTCCTGGCTCCACTTAATCACTTCAGTGATCTCTTCAGGATCCTTATTGTCTATCTCCCTGAGCTTCCGGCACTCATTAAGCCAGTCTAGTTTCACAGTCTTGGGAAGTCGGCTTACTTTTGACTTAGGATTATTTTCAAGGATTAGAGAAATTAAGAGTTTAGTTAGTTCAATATCCGTGTCCGAAAATTTCCGTTGAGACCTCTCCGGCTTCTTTGGTTTTTCCGCTTCAGAAATTTTGGGACATAAAGATTCTTTTTCTTTTGTAAGAGTTTCTTTTGTATTATTTTCTTTTGTGGGTATCTGTTTAGATAACGATTTATTATCTATTTGGATAACACTCTTTATCTGTTTAGATAATGATTTTTTAGTTGTTATCTGTTTAGATAATGGTATCCAGTTAGCATAATCCTTTTGAATCCTGTACTTTACAGACTTATCGTTATCTATTTTGATAATCATATTTTTCGTTAAGAGTTTAGATAAAGAGCGACACACATTAGATTTTTTCATCCCTGTAGCCAGACAGAATTGAGATAAAGAAATTGAGTCTTCTTTTTTTTTAAATCCGTATGTTTTTCTTAAGAGAACCCAAAAAACTTGTGATTCTGCTCCTGAAATATTAATCCTTGCCAGCGCTTCCATCAGCTCGTTAGCGATTTTTGTATAGCCATTCTCAACTTGGGGGGAAGCCATCAGGGTTGACTTTCATTGTTTCTAAGCTCGTCTAATCTTTGCTCAACTTCTTCTTCAGGCTGAAGGGCATATGCTAAAACCTGGCTTCTGTTCCCGAATTCGTCTTCTACCAAAACTAAGCCTGTCTCTCTTTTAAGATCTTGGGCGTCTCTAATAATGCTCAAGATCTTGAGAGGTTTATTCAGGGTGTACTTTGTGGTTATCATTTCTCTCCTTTCTTCAGATCCTTTCACTTGATTTGACTTCC
>JAEORY010000013.1 GCA_016840645.1 Candidatus Borrarchaeota archaeon
CCAGATCTTGATACAGTATGGCTTTTGAAAGATCGCATTGAAAACTGTATCTTAGCTGGAGAAAGGGACTATAAAAAGGTGCCAGGATTTGATCATGGCAATTCACCCAATGAAATCTTAGAAAATTCAGTTTCTCAAAAATTTGTCGTCCTTACGACCTCCAACGGAACTCGAATAATTCATAGTGTGGGAAATTCTGATCATATACTGGTCGGTGGTTTTTTAAATGCCTCTGCAGTGTCTGCAGCAGCATATAACATAGCAAAGCGAATGAATTTGGATATAATACTTATAGCATGTGGTCCAATAGAGGAATGCGAAGATTGGCTCGCCGCAGGATTTATAGCTTCTAAATTGAGCGAGGCGGGATGCATTCTTGATGAAGATGCAAAATTATCATTGGAAAGTTATGAGAGAAATAAAGACAATCTTATTAACATAATAAAAAATTCCGCTGAAGGCGCCAAATTAAAACGCTTGGGATATGAAGGGGATATAGATCTTTGTCTCCAGGTAGATCGGTATGTACTTGTTCCTAAAGTCCTATTTAAAGAATCTAACGCATATCTTTTTCAGGATGTTGCAAATGCCCTACACTAACGGGTCCTTTTAGATGAGTAGATCTTCATCCAAATCTTTATTTCTAAATACCCCCTTAATAACTATATTACATTTGACCAATAAAAGTGGTTGACTTTTTATATTAACTCATTAATGTTTTATACGAAGCCATTTAAAGTAATAATGGAGGCTGCTTATTTAATGAACATTACATTTCAAGGAGGAGCGCAAGAGGTAGGTAGATCGTGTATCTTTGTGGAAAGTAAAGATACAAAGTTAGTTCTTGATGCAGGTGTGCATCTAGGTGCTTCTGATGAAGGGAGATACCCTCTTCCGCTACCTGATACTCCTGACGCTGTGATCTTAACACATGCACATTTAGATCACTCTGGATACGCTCCTGCACTCATAAAACGATACAAGTGTCCGATTTATGCCACGCCTGTGACACAAGATATGACTGAACTGCTAGTTTTCGATTATCTTCGTCTTTCTAGAGCTCATGAAGAAAGTCCATATGAGGCAGAAGATGTTCAAGCTATGAGATCTCATGCCGTTGATGTCCGATTCAGAGTACCTTTAGATGTATCGAATGCACAAATGATCTTATATCGTTCAGGGCATCTTTTAGGGAGCGCCATGGTTTGGCTAGAAATAGATGGACACACTGTTCTTTACACTGGTGATGTAAACGCGCGCCATACAAGAACACTTCACCAAGCTGATAGCACCTTACCAACAGAGACTGTGATTATTGAATCTACTTATGGTGACCCTAATGATCGTTTACCCAATCTTAAAAAGACCGAAAAAGAATTTGCACTCGCTGTTAAGAACACATTAAAGAGGCAAGGAAAAGTCATTATTCCAGCTTTTGCGGCAGGGCGAGCTCAACAGGCGATGCTCTCCATCGAGGCCTACATGAGAAGCGGATTCTTACCTGAAGTGCCAGTTTATATCGATGGAATGGTAAGAAAAATGAACGAAATCTACAAGTTATATTGGCTATATCTTCGTCCTGAAATTCGCCGACAAATAAGATATACTAAGAGGTCACCGTGGGAATCTGAGATCTTTCATGAAGTGACTTCCTCTGAACGAGACGAGTTTATTAACACTAAACAACCTGCTATTGTTATCACAACAAGTGGGATGGTGCAAGGCGGTCCGGTAATACGCTATCTCAAAGAGTTAGGAGATGATGAACGAAACCTCATTTGTCTTACCGGATACATGGTAAAAGGAACGCGAGGTCGTCAACTTCAAGAAGGCGAACGTGTATTAGAAATCGATGATGAAAAGGTCGAAATAAATGCGAAAGTGTATCACTTTGAATTTAGTGCACATGCCGATCAGGCTGGGCTCATGCGCATTCTTTCAGAGATAGAAGGCCTGAAAAGGGTTATAGTGGTACATGGCGAGAAAGAAAAGGCGTTTGCTTTCAGTAAAAGAGTTCAGGAACTAAAGGAGGGTGTTGAAACATTTGTTCCTCGTGTTGGAGAAACTATCGAGATTTGATAAAGGAAGACCTTTTATTGAAATCTTTAAACTCTTGTTTAAATAGAGGAATTTTTTAGTCTTCTTTATCTTTTGTATTTTCTTCTTTCTTCTGTATGACTAATTGATTAAGATAATCAACGTCTGTTTTTAAAGATGCAATTGCGTCAGCTAAAAATCCAAATGAGAAAAATTGAATGCCTGCAACAAGTAAGAGAACTGTAAGGAACAGAAGTGGCCGTGTGCCTATACCGCCTTCAAGAAGCCAGAGATATATAAGATATACTCCGGAAATAAGGCCGAGGAGGAATATAAGTGCGCCAAGCACGCCGAACAGTGACATGGGGCGCTCCATAAACATGAATTGAAGTTTTAAACTCATCAAATCCACAAATCCTGTAAATAGTCGACTAGTTCGGTATCTAGACTTTCCATACGGGCGAGGGGCATGTTGAACTACTACTTCGCCTATACGAAACCCGTGATGCTTTGCAAGGGCCAGTATATAACGATGATATCCTTTTCTTAATCTGAAGGATTCTAATACCTCCCGTTTTATACCTTTGATCCCACAGTTATAATCATGAACCTTTAGTCCGAAGAGAGAACTTGCAAAGGAATTATAGAGACGAGATGCCGCCCTTCTGGACAAAGGATCTTTTCGCTCCTTTCTCCAGCCATTAACAATATCTAATTTTTTCTGAGTCATTTCTGAAAGGATTGCTGGAATGTCTTCAGGAAAGAATTGCAGATCTGCATCTAATAGAATTATGATGTTTCCTTTAGAATGGTAAAAACCGTTCATTATGGCTGCAGATTTTCCTTTTGTTGTTGAATGATGATACGCCTTCACCCATGGAATTTCTTGACTCAATTGATCAATTATTGACCCCGTTTCGTCTGTACTTCCATCATCTATAAAGATAAGTTCGCATTGAATATTTTGTAGGCCAGCAATAGTCTTTTCAACACGTTCTGTAAGAGAACGCAAAGTATTTTCTTCGTTTAAGCAAGGAACAAGGATAGAGACGAGGGGGCTCATAGATGGTTTAGTGCTTTCTACCGTTCCTTTCATAATAGACATCTCTTACAGAGCATAGTGTCCATCCACCCACGATACGAACCTGAGTGGAGTCCCCGCTAGGACGGTTGAGCGGGATACCTGCCGCCATATAGGGTGCAGGCCTTGTGCGAAGGAAACAGTGATTCGCTGTCAGCCTTCCCGCAGAATCAACAGTTTACGGGAGTGCCGGGCTGAAGGCCGTGAAGTGGTCCCGGGGCGCATTTTTAAACCGCCAGGTACCTCACCTTACCATCGATTCTCACTTATAGAGTGGAGGCGTTGCTTTATAAACACAACGCCTCACACATGCCAAACAAAAACCCTTGCTCGCGAAAGAACCGTCTATAGTTGTCTATAGTTGTATATTAAATCAATAACTGTTAACTACCCTTTTTAAACTCTTGCCAATTAAGGATGTAGAGAATCCAACTCGTACATTACGAAATGATGATTATTCTACTGCAAAGTGAGTTAACGAAAGATATTAAAGGATGAAAAAGAAGTTTCAGAGAGTTCTTGTTGAATGTTCTCTAAGGAGTCTTCAGTAAAAATGCCAAAGAAAGTTTATCTTGGTCCTCTTCTGCTATATTGGTGTTTTCAGTGTAATCTACCTATCTTGGAAATGGAAAACTGCACTCTATGTGGAAGTCCTACTATAAAATGCAAAATCACACCTCCGGGGGATACACGTCCTGCGTTTGCTCATGATATCGAATTAATTCGGCAAACTATAGATTTTCAGTATGGTGCAGGTGTAGGACAAAAATTGATTCCTGACAAGAAACTCGTTGTGCTCAATAAGGCACCTGCACTTGACAGAAGGAACGAAATAATTCTTGATGGAGTCATTATCGGTGCACTTTATTTCGACATACAGCATCAAAGATGGAAGTTTTTGCCTAAAGTTGAAGGAGCAAGGCGGCTATGGCTTGCTGGATGTAATAAGTGGGTAAAAATATACGAAGGAGCAGTTGATCCTCTCCTTAAGGGCGCAAGTCTTCTTGCACCTGGTGTAAAGGATTGTGATCCCTCTATTCAACCTGGAAATGATGTGTTGATAATAACTCCATCCGACGAGGTTTTGGGTGTAGGTGTAGCGAAATTCTCAGGAGAGAGTATTCTTGCTACAAAGAGAGGTATGGTCGTAAAAATAAAGCACCGTGAACCCCCAACTCCTCCAACTATTCATCATGACGGACAAACATGGGATCTGGCAGTACAGGCAAACGTACAGATTCTAAACTCAAGATCAGAAGAAGCCATACAATTTATGAGATCCCTAGCTAAGAGTTACAGAAAACCTAAAGCAGTAGCTTATAGCGGTGGTAAGGATAGTTTATGTCTTCTATTATTGGCATTAGAGGCTTTAGAAGATCAATTTGATGTATTTTTTGCTGACACGGGAATAGAGTTCCCTGAAACAATAGAAAATGTGTTTACTACTATGAAAGACCTAGGAATAGAAAACCGATTAATTTACAAAAAGACCGAAGCTGATTGGGAGGCAATGCTTGAAAAATTTGGTCCTCCAGCGCGAGATTTTCGATGGTGCTGCAAACTCTTAAAACTATCTCCCACTGCGCAGATCATTAGAGAACATTATCCAGAAGGAGTAGTAACCTTTCTCGGCGTCAGACGATACGAATCTCAGCCACGTGCAAAAGAGCATAGAGTATGGAAGAATCCCTTTGTGCCAGGACAAATCGGTGGTTCACCGATCAAAAATTGGACCGCCCTTCATGTTTGGCTCTATCTACTTATGAAAAATGCGGTTGCTAATCCTCTCTATTACAAAGGATTTGAGCGAATTGGATGCATTTATTGCCCTGCTATGAAACTTTCTGAGTTACATGACATTAAAGAAACCCATGAACATCTTTATAGATTTTGGATAGATTTTTTAACGAACTGGGCGAAATCAAAAGGATATGCAGAAGAATGGGCAACTTACGGATTTTGGAGATGGCGAGCACTCGCAAAAGGTCAGATACAAGTAGCAAAACAAATGGGCTTACAAACTAATGAGCTTGAATCTATTATACACATGCAACCTACCCGTTATGTGATAAAAGAGAAATTTCGCTCTCATAATGATGACTTTTATACAATGGAAGGACGATTTCCATACCCATTAGATATTCAGCGGATAGAAAACCTCCTCAATATTCTAGGAAAGAGTTGGACAAATGAAGCGTTTGACCAAGTTAATATGCAAATAAACGAGTCGTCTGTTACCATATTTGCTGATGGAACTTTCAAAGTGAGCACGTCGCATCTAAAAGCGGGAAAGAAGTTGATAAAAAATCTTGCAAAGATTTTTGCAAGAGCTCAGAAATGTGTCGGATGTGGCTTTTGTGAGATGTTTTGTCCTCAAGGAGCAACAACTCTTGATGTGCAACATAATTATCCGATAATCGATGAAAAAAAGTGTATAAACTGTACTCAATGTTTAGATACCTGTCCTTCCCTTTTACTTTTCTCAGAAAAACCATTAGTCAAAAAAGATCGAATAGAGAAGGTTTCACCTCCCGTATAAAAAAGAGTTATAATACAATCCAGTTATTCTAGTCTAGTATTCTTATAGTGGGCGCGACACGAATGTATGAAGAACTTATTCCTGAAAGCGTGAAAAAAAACCTTCTTAAACAAAAATATCATATCGTAGGACGCCATAGCGCAGTAAAAACTTGCCGCTGGTTACGTAAAAGTTTGGTAGGAAACACTGTCTGCTATAAGTCTAAATTCTATGGAATTCAAACACATAGATGCTTGCAAATGACATGTGCTTTGAATTTTTGTACACAACAATGTCTATACTGTTGGCGCTATTATGATAGTTCAATAGATAGAACAAAGATGACAGATATAAAAGTTGATAATCCTAAGGAAATCATTCAAGGTGCACTTATTGAACAAAAACGTCTTTTAAGTGGCTATAATCCAAAAGCGCATAAAAAAGTCGACCCTAAGAAATATAACGAAGCACTCTCTCCAAGACATGTTGCTATCAGTCTTTCCGGAGAACCTACTTTATACCCCCGACTGGGCGAGTTAATTGAGGAATTTCACCGAATGGACTTCACTACCTTCTTAGTTACAAATGGTACGGTTCCAGAGCGGCTATATGAGATAACAGAACCTACCCAATTATATGTATCGGTTTCTGCGCCCACTGAAGAGATTTATAGACGACTTTGCAGACCTCAAATCCATGACGGATGGCAAAAACTTAATGAAACATTGGAAATGCTTCATAGTTTCAGCTGTCCGACTGTGCTTCGATTGACGCTAGTAAAGCAACACAACTTAGAGCATGTAGAGGACTATGCAAAGTTAATTACAAAAGCTGAAAGCGTATACATAGAGCCAAAAGCATACATGTGGGTGGGCCACTCTCGCGATAGATTGGCCTTACCTCATATGCCAACCCATGAGGAAATCCGTGAATTTGCAGAAAAATTGAGTCAATTGACCGGTTATCGAATATTAGACGAAGCGACCCCAAGTAGAGTTGTGTTGTTAAGCAAACTAGCAGCACCCATGAAACTTATTTGATTATAATTAGTTACTAAGAAAGCTAATGAGTTCAATCAATGAAAAAGTCGCGTTATTTAACGTTGGGATTAAACCTTACAATTATTCATAAAACTATGAAATCATTAACAAAATTCCACGTTTTATAATAATCTTCAATCTTTCCGTAAGAGGAAAGACCAGCCTTAAGGTTATCGGGCTGTGCGCTCGTCACCGAGTTCAAGACATGCTTCATTAATACTGTTTTTCGCAGTATTTCGGCAATCTTGAAGGATGTTATCCCACTTTGCTTGAAAAGGTCATGGATCTGTGACCATTTACGGTAAGGACTACTCTGTTTCAAACGGGGTTTTACATATTCCCCGACTTGTGAGAGCACCCAATCGTAAATTGGTGGAAATGATTCCTTAAATCCCAGACCCCTTCAAGCCATTACATAACTCGCAAGATGATGGTCTGTCAAATTATGTAATCGTGAATACTTATATCGACCAATTATGGAGGTGTACCCCGAAAAGACTTTTCTAAACGACATACCACGCTTTTTGCATTTTCGCTCCAACATTTGCAAGGCAGTGGTCTTTAAATTGTTCAATTTTCGATTAAATTTCTTATTATATGAAAACTTTTGGTCGAATTGTAAATTCTCAACCACAACGCCCTTGGCTTTATTGATGCAATAATTGACAACTTTATCCATCTTATATGAGATATAATCAGTTCGCTTATCTTTTCTATAAGTGTGAAGGTTGCCAAATGAGATGGTGTGATAGGAGAGTAAATTGCCGTTCTGGCTTTTTCTTGGTAATATCTCACTCTACCTTCCGTCTGAAAACATTTTAACTTATTCTTAGCACTGTTTCACTTATTTTTCCTCTAACTTTACGGATCGAATGCTCAAAAAAACGTTGGTTTTATATAGTTTTTTTCATTCCATAGACTGTAACTATCTGCAGACAAGAAGTTGAAATCTAAAGTAGTTTACAATATAGAATATGAAAAACGCAGACTTTTACCACAAGTTTTTTTTAATACGATTAAGTTCTTTTAATAAGTGTTTTAAAGACTTTTAAATGGAGGAAAATCATTGGAAGAAGAAGGAATAACTGGAAAGCCGTTGGTGGTAGATAACGGGACTGGCCTTTCCAAGAACGGCTACGCTGGAGAGGATCAGCCCAGAAGCGTTTTCCCAACGCTAATTGGCTATCCAAAGTATAAGTCAATTATGACTGATGTTGAGCATTATGTAAGGGAATACTATATCGGCGAAGAAGCCTTGAACTTACGAGGTGTGTTGAAACTCATCTATCCTGTAGAGCATGGGGTTATCAACGACTGGGACGCCATGGAGAAAATCTGGCATTATACCTTCTATAATGACCTGCGAGTTAATCCTAATGAGCACCCGGTTTTGCTGACCGAAGCGCCACTCAATCCTAAAGTCAACAGGGAGAAAATGACCGAAGTCATGTTCGAAACTTTCAACGTACCCGCCTTGTATATTAGTATGCAGGCAGTTTTGAGTCTGTATGCCAGCGGGAGAACTACGGGTATCGTCGTGGACAGCGGCGATGGTGTGACACATATTGTACCCATCTACGAAGGGTTCGCTATCACCCATGCCATCTCACGTGTAGACCTCGCAGGCAGAGATCTCACCGAGTATCTAAGACGGTTATTACGACAGCGAGGGTATTCATTGACCTCATCTGCCGAACGTGAAATCGTGCGTGATATCAAAGAGAAACTCTGTTATGTTGCCCTAGACCCAGAAAAGGAAATGAAATTAGCAGAAAAGGTCTCCGGTATGGAGAAAACCTATACTCTGCCAGACGGTCAAACCTTAGTGGTCGGTCCTGAACGTTTCCTGTCCCCTGAAGTATTCTTTAATCCAGGAGTCATTGGCTTAGAAGCCCAACCCATCGACGAAGCTATTTACTCGGCTATTATGAAATGTGACGTCGACTTGCGCCGCGAACTCTACGGTAACATCGTGCTTTCAGGCGGTTCAACCATGTTCCCAGGTCTCAAGGAACGTATGCACAAGGAACTCACAGAACTGGTACCAGAAGGCGTAGAGATTAAAATCATCGCCCCACCAGAGAGACGCTACAGTGTATGGATCGGAGGCAGTATCTTATCATCTCTTAAAACCTTCCAGAAGATGTGGGTGACTAAGAAGGAATATCAAGATATGGGTGCTACTGCTATCCATAGATGCTTCTAAAACGATATCTTTGATGGCGTTTAGTTCAATAAAATCTTTTTAAATCCCGCATTTCTTTTTCTTTTCTTTAATAATTTAATTCATTTATGAATGATCTTGCTTTTTCTCTTTTTTCTATTTTCGGAGGGCGAGCACAATATGAGAGATCATTCATAATGCAAAGATCACTTATCTCATGTTACGATAAAAAAACATCAAGAATATTTTTAATAACGGATTAATCCCGAGATGTGACAAATGGCGAGAACCCCTTAAGTTATTAGCGCTCAGAAAAAACTCTATTTTCGCGTGGACTTGCTTAGAACACGCTCAAGAATGACTGAGTCGCAAAACAGGTTATTACCACAACAAACACACAGGTAGGTACGAAAAAATAGGGCTATTCACATAATCGTTCCCAAATATACTCACTAAACAATTTTACCTTAACTCGCTCGTTTTTGTCAATGTAAAGTTGATTTGCGGGAATTTCAACAAATCCGTCACTAGAACTCAAAGTAGTTATTGCGCCTGAACCAGTGAGAACAGGATACGCGAAATAAGTGGTATTTTCTTTAATTATTTGAACTGGAAGAAATTCATGTCGACCAAGAGCATGGTCTACACGCGTGGCCATATATGCCTCAAGAATTTTCTTTTCAAGGCTTCTTATTCCTGCTAATTCACGTAAAAACGGCGCTACAACCACTTCAAAAACAGTGAGCGCCGACGTTGGATATCCAGGCAACCCTATTATTGGTTTATTATTTATTACGGCTAAGAGTAGTGGTTTGCCTGGCTTTATTGCAACACCATGAACGAGTATACCTGGTTTTCCTAACTCATTGATGACATTAAAGGAAAGATCTCCTACTCCTTTTGAGGTTCCTCCTGATAGAAGTACCACATCCGCCATAGAGAGAGCCTGCTTGAGTTTCTCTTTCAATATTTCAGGAGAATCTTTTATTATGCCTAGAAAGTTAGGCTTACAGCCATATTCTCTAACAGCATTTGTTAATGTAGCACCATTTATATCAAAAATCTTCCCGGATTCAAGAGGCTCACCAGGTAGTACAATTTCATCGCCCGTAGAGATTATTGCCACATTGGGTTGTTGATAAACTGGAACCTCAGTGATTCCTAAGGCTGCCAAGACACCAATTTCCCGTGATGATAACCTTATTCCTTTTCTTAATAGAAGATCTCCTATTTTAATATCAGATCCTGCTAACATAATGTTTTCTCCAGGCACGACAGCTCTGAATAGTCTCACATGCTTTTCTTCTTGTTCTGTATACTCTACCATGATGACGGAATTTGCACCTTTTGGAATAACCGCACCTGTTGATATAACAGTACATTCGCTTGGGTTCACTTCAACATTTGGAACTACACCTGCAGGTATTTCACCAGTAATTCTCAATGTGATAGGATTATCTTCTTCAGCCTCAAAAGAATCATTTGCTATAAGTGCGTATCCATCCATTCGAGCTCTATCAAAGGGAGGCACATTGTTGCCCGCTGTAATATCTTCTGCTAAAACTCTTCCACCTGCATCCCATATGGATGCCTTTGTAAGATGGTGCGCTATTTTAAAATGCTCATAAAACCTTTTTTTTGCTTCTTCTATGGAAATCAGATCTAAGTAGACTTTACGTGTCAATCATTTACCTCCTCAATAATTGAGTGGAATTATGCTTATATTTTCCATGAGTTTTTAATGGACGTCTCTTAAGTTAGGTATGATCTAGGAAATAGTATTGCGAAAGGAGTTTGACGTTCACGACCTCCCCCTTGCTTAAACCTTCTCTCTCTTCAGGCACTTCAATTATGCCGTCTGCTTTTACTAAAGTGCTTATGATTCCAGAGCCTCTTACTCTTACAAGTTCTGCGTAAAGTTCGTTGTTTTCTTTTATTATTCTAACTCTGGCAAAATCTCGTCGTCCAACTTCTGATGGAATACTACGTTTGAGTAATGCCTTGATTACAGGTTTTGGATCATATGGTGTCATTCCAAGAAGAGTTTGAAGGGTTGGTCGAACAAATACATCAAAGGAAATCATTGCCGCTACTGGTGAGCCTGGAAGACCAAAAACTGGTTTGTTTTCAATTATTCCAATAAGTGTAGGAGCGCCTGGTCGCATAGCTACACCTTGGACTAATAACCTACCCTTTTGTAGAATAATCTCATCTATTATATCAAATTCTCCGACAGAACTGCCCCCTGAAAACACGATTACATCTGTTTGTTCGATTGCTTCTTCAAGGGTTTGTAATAATTCATTTCTGTCATCTTTTATTCTTTTAGATAAAAACGGGATTGAATGAAACTGACTTACTAAACCAGATAACGTGGCATTATTTACATCAAATACCTTTCCAGGTTCAAGTCTCTCGCCAGGATCAATAAGTTCACTCCCAGTCGATATAATACTCACTTTTGGTTTGAGGATGACATTTATTTGATCATGCCCAGATGCTATTATGATGCCAATGTCATGAGGATGAAGAAGATGACCTTGCTTTAGGATAACATCACCTTGCCTTACATCTTCTCCTCTAATGCTAACATTTTTTCTCGGAGGATATGGTTTAATTACCTCAATATTATTTCCATGCTCTCGTGTATCCTCAACTTTTATAACAGCATCAGCTCCTCTTGGGATTGCTGCACCTGTCATAATCTGTGCGGCTTCTCCAGCTTTAACTTCAATATCTGGAATAGTTCCTATCTCAATTCTCCCTGTAATTTTGAGATATACAGGATCAGTTACACTAGCTCCAAACGAATCTTCCGATCTAATTGCATAGCCATCCATTGCAGAACGATCAAACATTGGCACATCATATCGAGCAACGATATCATCGACAATTACCCGATTTAAGCAGTCTTTAACATGAATTAATTCACTTTTTAGTGGCTTAATTTCGCTTAGAACGGTATTTAGGGCTTTAGAGACTGATGTAAGTTTCTTAAATCCTTTTTTCATTGTGACCCCACATCTAATACTTTTGCAAAAATGAATTACATAAACGTATCAATTCAAATTGAAATAATTGAAATAAAAACTTTACATTGGAAGAAGAAAACTGGATACTTTGTATAAACGCATCAGAGATTCATAGACCTTCTCTTAAGATCCCTTATAGATTCAATTTACAGCGTTCTTCTTGGTCTTCTTGCGGAGAATTTATAAAGGGAACTATTGTAAAACCGATTTATAATGTTTACATAACAATTGAGGAGAATATCATTTATGTCCAGCATTGAGACACTCAAAGCAATTCGAGATTTAGAGGGACAAGCACGCACAATTCTTTCCGAAGCAAATGAAAAGGCCAAAAAAATTGAAGAAGAAGCAAACCTAAAAGCTCGTCAAGCTCTTGAAGAAGCAAAGAATAATGCCGAAGGGCAAACTGAAACAATTCAACAGGATATTCAGAAACAAATCGATGAAGCAGTAAATGCTATACTCAAAGAATCTGAATCACAAATTGCATCGCTTAAAGAAAAAGCAAATCAAAACCTATCAAAGGCTTTAGACACAGTTATTGAGACTCTCCTCCGCATAATCTCTTAGACCTAATAACTAAAGGAGCGATTTTTTTGAAGATAGTAGCTGTAGCGGATGAGGATACTGTTACTGGTTTGAAATTAGCTGGGATTGATGAGGGTTATGTATCTACCTATGATGATGCAAGGTCCGTTTTTTTAACCCTCTCAGAAAGAAAAGATATTGGTCTCATTATTACTACTGAACGAATAGCTGATTCTGCCGCTGTTCGTTCAATTATAACTCAAATTACTGAAAAAGAATTTCCCATTGTTGTAGAACTCCAAGACAAACATGGACCAATGACACGAGAAATTGATCCAATTAAAGCCCTAGTCAAGAGGGCTGTTGGAATTGACTTGTGACAAAGGCAAATTATTGTTTATACTAATTAAAATTGCGGTAGAGTGCCGCTAGGATTACAGGTGAAAACTTATGGCAACAACAATAGAAGGCAAAATCACTCGCGTCGCAGGATCTCTAATTCAAGCCAAGAACATGACGGGCGTACAAATGTATGAAGTTTGTCGTGTAGGAGGCGAAGAATTAATTGGCGAAGTTATCGCCTTAGAAGGCGACGTGTGTAGTATTCAAGTCTACGAAGAAACTGCCGGAATTCGGCCTACAGAAAAAGTAATAGCTACAGGTGGCGCTTTAAGCGTCGAATTAGGACCGGGATTGATCAGCCAGATCTATGATGGTATTGAGCGTCCCTTACCTTCCTTAAAAGAATTAACTGGTGATTTCATTACAAGAGGAATTGTTGCGAGCCCACTTGATCGGACTAAGAAATGGTCATTTACGCCTCGTTTAAGCGTTGGTGATAATGTTATTGGTGGAGATATTCTTGGAACAGTTCCCGAAACGACTTTAGTCGAGCACCGAATTATGGTTCCACCAAGGATCTCTGGAAAGATTATTGAAATTGTCCCAGCAGGAGATTACACTATTGAAGATGTCATTGCAGTAGTTGAAACAGACAAAGGACGTCAAGATTTGACTATGATGCAGAAATGGCCTGTTCGTGTTCCTCGACCTATCAAAGAAAATATTCCTGCAGTGGTACCCTTATTTACTGGACAACGGATCTTTGATACTTTCTTCCCCATGTCCAAAGGAGGCACGGGCGCCATTCCTGGGGGGTTTGGGACCGGCAAAACTGTTATGCAGCATCAGCTCGCTCAGTGGGCTGATACGCAAGTAGTAGTCTATGTTGGCTGTGGTGAGCGTGGCAATGAAATGACGGAAGTATTGGAGAGATTCCCAGAATTGGAGGATCCTCGATCTGGCGAACCTTTAATGAAAAGGACTGTCCTTATTGCCAATACTTCAAATATGCCAGTCGCTGCACGAGAGGCGAGCATTTACACAGGCATTACACTTGCCGAATATTTCCGTGATATGGGTTATGATGTTTCTATCATGGCAGATTCAACATCACGATGGGCTGAAGCGCTTCGCGAGATCTCTGGAAGGCTTGAGGAAATGCCTGGCGAAGAAGGCTATCCAGCATATCTTGCATCACGCATCGCTGAATTCTATGAACGCGCAGGAAGAGTTAAAACTCTCGGTTCTGACGAGCGTTATGGATCTGTAAGCGTTGTTGGCGCAGTAAGTCCACCTGGCGGTGACTTTTCTGAACCAGTTACGCAAAACACATTACGTGTTGTAAAGGTTTTTTGGGCGTTATCTAAAGACTTGGCATCACGAAGACATTTTCCGGCTATTGATTGGTTAACTAGTTATTCACTGTATCAGGAAACACTTGAGGAATGGTATAAAGAAAATTTAGGCGCTGATTGGAGAGATTTGAGAATTGAAGCTATGGCGCTTTTACAAAAGGAGAAAGAACTCAAGGAAATCGTACAATTAGTAGGTCCTGATGCGTTACCTGAGATTGAAAGAGTAGTGCTTGAGGCCGCTCGTATCATTCGCGAAGACTACTTGATGCAACATGCATACCATCCCGTCGATTCTTACTGCTCTCTAGATAAAGCAAAGCGAATGCTTGGAATAATCATGAAAACATATCAAAAGATGAGAACTGCAAGCGAAAGTGGTGCCTCTATAGCAGACATCCTTAAACTGGGCGTCTACGAAAAAATCTCGCGTCTCAAAATAATTGAAGCCGAAAAAATAGATGCAACGTGTGATGACCTCTCAAAAGAGATCGATGAACAATTCGCAACGTTGATAGGATAAATTTTTTAACAATTTGAGCTTGACAATAGCGCGAGTTCCTTTTATATCTTCTTTTTTTATTCATTGACAAGAAGATCGTCAGTCAGCTTGCTCCTCACATCATCTCAAATAGTTTTTTCATATTTAACCGATTTATTGGACACTTTTCACAGCAAGGTTTATATATCAAAAGCTAATATTGCTACCGCACAGGTGGTTTGATTGCGCCAATGGATGTTGTTTTAAAGGAATGTCTTTTCTCTTTACTCAGTTTTGAAACTAAGTCAGCAATCTGCCCACAAAACGGTTTTTGTAAAACCTTTACTAATTTTATTCCTGAAACTGCTATTGACTTAGTTTTGAGCTTACCAAAATTTTCTTGGCATCCCTGGCGTTCTTGGCGGTTGCAGTAGCTATCTTTTTTCAACAGCTATTGATACCCTTGTTCCCTCCGTTTTTAAAAAAACAAAAATAGATATCTAAAAAATTTGAGGTGATTGAAAATGTTTGATGGTGTAAAAGTTGTTTTAAACCCTGATGAGTTACCAACTCAATGGTATAATGTATTAGCCGACCTACCAGCCCCTCTCCCTCCTCCGTTACACCCTGTAACGAAAGAACCTTGTGGTCCTCCTGATTTAATGCCTTTGTTCCCTGTTGCACTTCTACAACAGGAGATGTCTCCAGAAAGATACATTCCTATTCCTGAAGAGTTACAAGAGGCTTACAGGCGATTAGGTAGACCAAGCCCACTATATCGGGCAAAACGGCTTGAGGAGTATTTGGATACGCCAGCTAAGATCTACTATAAGCGAGAGGATCTCAGCCCTACGGGAAGTCATAAACCCAACACAGCTATCGCCCAAGCGTATTTTGCAATGAAAGAAGGTGTGGAAAAAATTACTACTGAAACTGGTGCAGGTCAATGGGGAAGTGCTCTCTCCCTCGCATGCGCCCTGTTTGACATAAAATGCCGTGTATATATGGTTGGTGTCAGTTACGACCAGAAACCGTATAGACGCGTATTAATGCAGATTTATGGCAGCGAGGTCTTCCGAAGTCCGTCTAATAATACCGAGGTCGGACGAAGCGTTTTAAAGGAAAACCCTGGCCATCCCGGAAGCCTTGGTCTAGCAATATCCGAGGCTGTGGAGGATGCTCTAAACGATGAAAAAATGAAGTACAGTCTAGGAAGCGTGCTCAACCACGTCTTGCTACACCAAACAATTGTTGGTCTAGAGGTTAAAAAACAGTTTGAAGAGATTGGGGAATATCCTGATATGATGCTTGGCTGCGTTGGAGGCGGCAGTAATTTTGCAGGGTTCTTTTATCCGTTTGTTCCAGACAAATTGAAAGGAAAAGATATCCGATTTATTGCTGTTGAACCGAAGGCGGTGCCTACATTGACAAGAGCACCTTATGCCTACGATTACGGAGATACTGGTCAGTTAGCTCCTATAGTGAAAATGTACACTCTTGGGCACAAGTTTGTCCCACCACCAATTCATTCTGGAGGATTAAGATACCACGGAGACGCCCCCAGTTTATGTCTACTGCAAAAAGAAGGTATCTTGGAGTCCGTTGCATACCATCAAATAGAAACCTTTGAAGCAGGAGTGATCTTTGCAAAGACAGAAGGGATCGTTCCAGCGCCAGAAACCAATCATGCTATCGTTGCAGTGATCAGAGAAGCACAAAAATGTAAAAAAACTGGTGAAGAAAAAGTGATTGCTTTTAATTACAGCGGACACGGTCATTTTGATTTAAAAGGATATGAAGAATATCTCGCTGGAAACCTTGTTGACTATGAAATGCCACAGGAACAAATCGATAAATCGCTCGAAATCTTGCCAAAAGTATAATCCCTCCCTTTCTTTTTTCCTTTTTTTCTTTAATATTAGAGAATATCCTTATTCCTTGTTTTTGGCACTTATTCGATCTAGAAATGATAGTGTTCAAAAAATCATTAGTTGATTCTCAGAAAGTTGATTTCTTCTATGATATTTGTTTGAGTCCATGGTTCTCTATAAACTTGAATGCGAACAAGTTATATACTAGGAATTCGGGTCCATCCTAACCTAAAATAAGATATTGAAATGGTGATTGTATGGCTAGACCGTCTGGTGGTATTTTATTAGCGGCATGGATACTAGTGATTGTCGGTGCAATCCTTATGATCGTCCTGGGTGCACTGAGTTTCGTGGGAATCGGTATTGGTGGTGTCCCAAGTACGCTAGGTGCTCTTGGTGCCTTAATTGGGGCGGCTGTATCAATAATTATCGGTATAATAATTATAGTTCTCCGCGTTGCAGATCAGTTAGATGAGTGGGTATACATAATACTTGCCCTAATTTTTGGAATAATTGTACTTGGTATCGGGGGATTACTCGTTATAATAGGCGCTATTCTTGCAATAATTGCACAAGTTGCATAGTTTATCCCGAGCCAATTTTTTCTCTTTTTCGCCTTTTTCTTATAATAATCAATTTCGGCTCTTCATTCGTCATCTTGAATTTCATTATCTCTTGTTTATGTTTTCTTCTCACAAAACTTATATAACCGTCTTAAAAAAAAGAAAAGAATTTTTTAGATTTTGGTGTTAGAATATACTCAGTGGGGGCAGATATCCTGCTATCAACCCCAGTCCCGCAATGATAAATGAAATTACCAGCCAAATGACAATGACTATAACGATACAAACCAGCGTACCGAGAAACGCTGTTGGCCATTCAGAAAATTTAGGCCAAAAGTGACGAAGTGCAAGAAGAACCACTAAAAAGACTGCAACAAATGCGATAGCCAAAGTATAACGACCGAGTGGCAACATTCTAAAAATAATCCAAATAATAGCGGCTATGATTCCAGTTACGATAGCTGATCCCCATGAGTATTTGTATCTCGAATAGCCCCAAAGCCAGCAAGTTATGGCAACAGAAACCGCCACAATAGCTACAAAGACAATGAAATCAATCAGGAATGCTATAGAGAATTGCATAAATATTCCTCCAGAGAAAAATTTGCTGTTTCCAAATTCACTTATTATCACTTAAAAAGTTTTAAGATTTGATCTAATTTTCAATTGCTATTCAGAGGTTTTTCTAGAATCTATGTTCTTAAGTCACAAAATTATCGAATATAGGATGTTTAGATTTAGATTTTACCACATCAGTATATGACAAAAATGAAAAAACACAGGATTTAATGTAAATTAAAGAAAAGTTGAGCCTTATGGTATTTCATAAAATTAAAGAAATTCTCTTAATCGGTCGAGGAGACATGAATGTAGTTACATTAGCGGAGATACTTGCTGAGGCAATAGCTTATAGGAACAAGTGTTCCCAAGTGTTTCAACCTGAAATCAAAACACCAGAAGTAATTCTTAAAGTTGCCATTCGAATTAGTGAGAAACCTTTATCTATGTGTCCACAGATCTGCAGCCCAGATTACACCATAGTATTGGATGACTCATTATTGAAAATAATGAACGTTACAGAGGGACTAAAAAAGTCAGGCATTCTCCTTGTCAATTCATCTTATTCTCCATACGAGTTAATAGAACTCTTTGGCATAGGATTCTCTACAGCAACAGTTGATGTCAGAAAAGTTTCAATGAATGAAATAGATGAAAGCCTAACAAATCAAAATTATGGTGGTAATAATTACATAGGAATTTTGGGCGCTTTCTGCCGAATAAGCGGAAAAGTATCCCTGGAGGCACTAAATCAGGCGGTTCTAGTATTCTATCCTGAATTAATCGCACAAAAACTAATTAAATCTATGAGAAAGGCCTTTAGAACAGTCAAAATAGTATGAATCCTTTTTGTATACCTAAATGAATGTTAATCGCTTATTTTTTTTAAAGAATGGTGCTGGAAGGCTTATAAAACCTCCAAGTCGTCCACCAGAACCTACGTATATAGGTTAGATATATTTGACCTATTTAGAAAGGTATTCATTCATTAGTTCTTCGGCTCGTGCTTCTGCATGGTGAAGTTTCTTCTGCATTTCTTGTTTAAGGATCTCTTTGACTTTATACAATGCTTTCTCATATGATATTGGGTTTTTTGCACTACCAATGTAATGGATTTCTTTATTGCCTTCACCATAGACTACATACACGTAATAATAGGGTTTGTTGTTTGTGTATTTGGTGTTGATGATAATGCTCATAGTAGGTTCACCTATAGGTAATATATATCTAACCAACCATTTATATGGTTAAAGAAGTCTAACCATCAAAATAATAATTTTTTGTGACAAAACACCATTAGTTTTTCAAAATATTGTTATTTTGTCTCCTCTTTATCAGTCTGACATTTTTCTGAGCGAAACGAAAGACGTTCCTTTTTCTTTCATCATATAGCCGTAGATTGATTTCCATATCCTACCATCATCACGCCATTTGCTTTCGAAATTGTTAATTCCAATCCATGCTTCTAAGGCATCCCTCTCTACTTTTTCCCAGCCATCTCCTTGAGTTGCTTCAGCCTCATTGAGATAACCAAGTTCTATAAGAATTTGCTTGATTTTTATTGAAATTTCTCCTTCAATCGTCAACAAATTTGATGTATCTTCTCTGGCAAGGAAAGTCAGATCATAGAGTTCAAATATTCTACAGAGTTCTTTAATAGGTTCTGTGTGCTCATCAACTCGAATATCAACGTAACGATCATTTAGGCCTTCATAACCACCTTTTTCACGCACAATCAAAAGCGCAGCAGCTTGTTTCCCTCTAACGTCTCCTCTTCCTTCTTCATCGCCAGCTTTCATTGCTGCAAGCAATTTGTCGATTAAATCTCCTTTTTGAGTTTCAAACGCTTTAGCCATGCTTTCAACAGTTCCTTCGTAACAAATATTACCTTGACAACTGAAGTTGTCTCCAATGATGTGTCCTGCCCAATAGAAGCAGTCCTTACCTGTAAATGCATCAACTTCTCCTTTTGCATCAATTATCGCTGCTTGGCGGTATTCTCGCATTTCGTCAGTTGATATGAGTTTTTTTAAGGCTTGTTTTGCACTCATACCTGTTTCTAGCATCTCAATACCTCGCGGACCGTACGTTGTGTTTATCCATGATTGAGTTGCAATAGCTCCAACATTTGCTTTCGCAAATGGAGTTACGATTCCGATACACATGAACTTGCTCTGTACAGCAACCCCTAAATCACCAGTGTTAGGGTCATAACCAACAATTGAGAACGTCATAAAATCTCAACTCTTTTTTGCCATTATTTTCTAAAAATCATGATTGTATTATCTATAGATAACATCATTTTTTTTGTTTTGCTCCATCTAACCTGTCAAAACATTTGTTGACAAAGAGAAGGAATTCTGATAAGCTTTATAATCTAAGATTCACTGTGGTAACTATTGAAACTTAAGTGGAATGAGAGGATATCTATGGGAATTGAAAAAATCCCACAAATGGACAGAATGGAATATGACCAATTAATTATTGATGAATATGTTTGTCGAATTGCTTTTAAAGGCGCAGAACATCCCTATATTGCGCCATTTCTTTACGTTTTTGATGGCAAGCACATGTATTTCCTATCCACAAAATATGGAAAAAAAATTGAGTTCTTCCAGCAAGACCCTCATGTTTCCGTTGAAGTCGACAGATATAGTAGAGATTTATTAGATTATTCATTTGTAACATTATTGGGACGCCTTGTGGAAGTTACAGGCGATAGTGAGAAGAAGATAATAAGAGAAAAATTTGTTCAATTAATTAAGGATAAGAATCTCTCAAAAAATATCTTGAAGGCTCTTGGTCATTCACCTGAAGAACCGCTTGAATCCATAGTCAAGGAAGAGAGAAGTTATATATGGCAGCTTGTAGAAGTCAAAGAAATTATAGCACTTAAAAGTGGTATTTAATGAGAAATTTCAGATCCGACACAAGAACACCAGCTCCGTGAGATCTTTATCATTTATAAGCGTGTGAGAAGAATTGGCTATAACCTGTTGTTTCATGGTGAGGACTAGATGGCAGCCGCTTTGATGAGAGGCTCATTAACTGCCTCTTTTTTGTACAAGTAATTACTTCCCTCCTAACAGAGGATCTAGGTTAATGGCTATGCGCTGTTTCCACCAAATAAATCCCTATTAGAAGAATCACAGCCCCACCAACGACACTAAAGGTAATAGGTTCGCTTAATAGAAAAAATGCAAAAATAATAGTGTAGACGGGAATAATCAATAGCCAAACGCTTGCTTGCGTAGCCTCCATTCTGTCGAGGATCAAATACCACAGTACATAGCCCACGCCACTAATAATCAAGCTGAAGTGTAATATCGCAAGCCATCCAATCAAAGATACAGACACTAGTGTTCTTATATCCCCAAGAATGAGCGCGAAAGGAACCAAAACTATAATGGCAAATGGAGCGCTCAAGGTCATTGTTTGCAACCCACCGTATTTCTTGATTCCATATGTACGAGCAAGAAGAGACTGAATAGCCCATGCTAAGGCAGAGAGTATTACCAAAAAATCGCCAAGAAACCGTTCTGAATTGATAACCAATAATGAAAGGTCACCTTGGGTTACAACAAATAACATCCCAATCAATGCTGTCGCAATTCCAAGCACTGTTCGAGACGAAATTCTCTTATTTAAGAAAATATATGATAAAATAGCTATCCAAACGGGATGTAAATTAGTTAATAATGCAGCATTTGTTGCAAAAGTCAGGCTGACTCCAAATAGAAACAATAAACCGTAGGCTGCAACTGCAACACCAATTGCAAGAAAATGGCGCCAATCTGTTTTGAGAGTATATGCAGTTTCCTTCAGACATTGGTTTCTATTAAGAACGAAGAATAACAATGTAAACCCAAGTATCCACCGAATAAGAGCGAGAACAGTCGGGGAGATTTCGCCTGAAACCCCCACAAGAAATCGTGCAGTAACTGGGCCGGTACCCCATATTGCTGTTAGAATTAAGATCAGGGAAAATGTCTTTCTATCCATCGTTCTCATCCATTATGGTTACCCTTAAACAAACTTGAAACACTTTCGCGTTTCTAATAGTTCTTCCTTTGTGTTTTTCACTTACATAAAAGCCTCTCTTATCCATATAAAGGTAGAAATATACTAATACGCTTGATAAACCGTGAGTAGCAATATTGATTCTGTTAAGACTCATTCAGAGTTGAATAGTTCTTTATATGATCACTGTCCTAGATGTGGAGCTTTACTTTATAAATTAAACCGACTTTTACGCTGTTCTTGTGGCTTCTGGAAGACAATTTAAAAAAAATAAAAAAAATCTCTTCAAAGTAACCTTTTCTAATTCACTTTGTTCGTCAGTTTGCTTTTTTTTCGTTCGTTCACCACTCGCGCGAAATCTGCAATTATTCTTATATAAATTGAATATGCTTCGAAAGGATTATTGTAAGGACTAAAATAGCTATGAACTTCCCCAGGTCCTCCACCAAAGGTTGCTAGATAATAAAGATGATCACTCGCCTGTAAATTTCGCCATATTTGAATTAGAGTCTTATCAGC
>JAEORY010000421.1 GCA_016840645.1 Candidatus Borrarchaeota archaeon
GCTTTTTTGCCATATGCCTCTACAAGTACTGAACTCTTTCCTCCACGCTCGATTTCTTTCTTTTCCTCTTTGGATAGTTTCATTTGTGCTTTTTGATGTTTTAACGCTTTCTTTAAGGTCGTGTTTCTTGAAAAAACGACACCAATAAAGACACTTTTGCATTTTGGGCATTTTAACTTCTCATCAGACAAATATTTAACCTGTCTAACACTTTCCCATTGTCCACAGTACATACAGACGAGTTTGATACGCTTCTCGTTTATCTTGTTTTTTACTGCCTCTATCAATACTGCTTCAGGCTTTGCTGACGTAACATAACTACCCGCCTTTGCATTCCTAAGAGCGAGAAGAGAAAATGGGGATCCAAAGTCAATAGAACCTTTTTGAATGATATCAATAGTCTTTAGACCATTAGAAATTTGAGATAGAATCTTTTTTGCGTTCGGAATATCAAGTTTTTCTAACTTTATTTCCCTCAATGTTTCTATAGCTGCTGCTGTATCTTTATATGCATGGAATAATCTTTCAATAAGGGTTGAGTAGAATTCGGCTCCCTTATCGATTATTCCAAAGCGTTGCGCAACATGGCTGAATCTCCATAAAAACAGAGATGATCGGATCAGAGAGAGATCCAATATATGTTCCGCATGTTCTGGATTTTTAAGTAACTCTGGAATGATTTTAGGATTAATACGCGTTGGTAACTGAAGTTGAATTGTATAAGGTGACGAACGCATCACAACATTAGCACCCAGTTCGGTAGTAAGTAACGCGGAAAGTAGTTCGCCTATTGTTTCATTGATTTTACTTCCGAAACAACAATGGATAATTATGTAGTCTCCAAACGCTTCTATCACTATTCGCTCATGAGTTGGAATTGGAACATCGCTTTTAATCTGTTGCAGAATAGTATTAAGAATGATTTCTTTAGCATTTGAAGAAAGTTGGTATTCATCCAAGATTTCTTTGGTGTCCCCTTCATTTTGATATGCTCGTTCTAATCTATGCCTTAACTCTCCTACTTCTTGTGCGACTTGGTATGGGACTGGGATTAACTCTCCTACCCATCCGGGAATTGCACCAGTGGGATCTGGTGCGGGTGTTACTTCAATTTTGTTTTCATTAAGATTAAGGATTTTCCAAGGCCTCCCCCTAACTATGAAAACAGTTCCCAATTTCGCTTTAGTTGCTACGAATTCATTATCAAGACTGCCAATGGGTCGATTTGTAGTTATATCAATAACTTGCCAACGCTGGCCAACATCAGGAATCGTAGAGACTCTCTCATAATAAAATAGTAAAGTCTTTCTACTTCTCTTTAAAATCCCATTATTTTCCCAGATAAGTTTTAATTGGAGCATTAGATCTATTGTTTTGTTTAATAATTCCTTGCTAAGATTTGCATAAGGATATGCTCTTCTTATAATCTGTTCTACCTCATCTATATTTACTTCCCGTTTATCCATGACTATTCCAGCAACTTGATGCGCTAATACATCTAGTGCATTTTCATGAATTAGAATTTCTTCAAGTTCGTTTTTCAGTGCCTTTGAGACTATAACTGCCGATTCATAAATGTCATCAAAGTCCATAGTAATGATTGTGCCCCTTGAAACCTCGCCAATCTTATGTCCGGCCCTCCCTACTCGCTGAATTAGTTTTGATACCTGCCTTGGACTCATTAACTGAATGACTTTATCGACGCTGCCTACGTCTATACCGAGTTCAAGAGATGATGTGCACACAATTGCTTTTAGTTCTTGCGACTTAAATTCCTTTTCTGCTTGGATTCTCACGTCTTTCGATAAAGAACCATGATGAATTCCATAATTAAAATCAGGATCAAGTAGTCTTAAATGGCTAGAAAGCATTTCGGCGTGATCACGAGTATTTGTGAAACAAAGTACAGAATTATTATTTTCTATATGGTA
Organism: Candidatus Borrarchaeota archaeon; assembly: GCA_016840645.1. Next base: position 1,932 of record JAEORY010000421.1, read on the forward strand.
TGCAATCCTATTTATCCTAGCAGCAGTTTCGGCAGTGGTATATAATTTTTTAGCGAGAGATCGATCTTCATGCGTAGGTAATGGATTTTCAATAGTAATTTCAAAATTCTTTTCAGTGTCAGTTTTAACAGTCTCAATTGATCTCCCTATTCCCGCCAAGAATCTTGCCACACGTTCTGGGTTACCGATTGTTGCAGAAAGTCCAATTCTTTGAAATTCTCTTTCAGTACGATCTCTCAATCTTTCAAGTCCAACACCTAACTGAGTGGCACGCTTACTTTCAACAATTTCGTGGATTTCGTCTACGATAACCACTTTTACATTTTTTAGGTGCATCCCCATCCTTTTCGCAGGTAAGATTGATTGAAGGGTCTCAGGCGTTGTAATAAGAATGTGTGGCGGTTTTAATGCTTGCTTTCGTCTAGTGCTAGCGCTTGTATCCCCATGTCTTATCTGTATATCAAACCCGAGATCTTGCCCCATTTCGATTAAGCGACGGAAAATATCGCGATTGAGGGCTTTTAACGGCGTTATATAGAGAACTTGTATTCCTCTAATGAGTTTATTTCTGTTTTCTTGAAATAATGCTTCAAAAATAGGAAACATCGCCGCTTCCGTCTTTCCTGTACCTGTGGGTGCAATTAATAATAGGTTTTTTCCCTCTAGGACTTTTGATAATGCTTCATTTTGTATTGGGGTCGGCTGTACAAAGTTATATTTTTGTATAGTTTTTTGTATTTCTTTGTGAAGCAAATTGAAACTATTTTGCGACCTACCCGAAAGCTGCAAATTCTACACACCAAAGTTAGGGTTCGAAATGGTTTACCTAGTTTTAAAGCGTGAATCGTTAAGAAATATAGCGCCAAAAAATAGATAAATGCCACTAACCTTGCATAAAGTTGGAAAAACGCATAAAGAATTTGAAAGTGGATTTTTTTAAATAACTTCATTTTTCCGCATCTTCATCCTCTGAAAGTACTTGATACGCAAGAATAAGGATGACTGCTAAAAATCCAAACGAAAATACTAAAGTTCGGACAATAAAGGGGTCTACGCTCAAATAATTTTCCTCCACAAGAAAAACTGGTACATACTACGATATGTAATGGATTTAAAAAGTTGTCCCATTATTCTAAATTTCTGTTTACTTATCAGATTTCTTCCATTCTATTTTCTATCTTTCACTGTTACTTCCATAAGATCGTGTGCTATTATCGTATTTGGAAAAATCTTTGTAGCTTGCTCGTAAAGAAGTGTAGTATCTTTATATCGTGTGCTAATGTGCGTTAATATCAATTGCTTGACTTGTGCATCTTTTGCTATCTTCGCAGCCTCCCCTGCTGTAGCATGTCCTGTCTGAATCGCCTTTTCCAAAAGAGAATCATCAAAAGTAGCCTCGTGAATTAAAACATCACTATTTCTGCTTAATAAGACGATAGATTTCGTTGGACGTGTATCAACTGAATAGGTAATTTTTCTTCCAGGTCTCGAAGGTCCAACAACTTCGGAGGAATTAATAATTCTCCCATCTTGTAATTGGATACTCTCTCCTGCCTTTAATTGTGACCATAATTCTCCCTCTGGAATTCCAAGTTTCCTTGCCTTCTCTGGAAAAAATTTTCCGGGATATGGTTTCTCAACAATAGAGAATGCAAATGTATCAATTCCATGATCTACCAAAGTAGACTCAACTACATACTCTTTCTCTTCAACTACAAGCCCTTCTCCTATCTCACTTATGCTAAGTTCAAATTCTGTATCTAACACACCTGCTATAGAATTAACAGCCGCCAGGTATTTTATTATGCCCGGAGGACCATAAAGATGCAAAGGTTTTGTTCTTTGATACATTCTGAGAGTAAGAATCAACCCAGGTAAGCCGAATATATGGTCTCCATGAAGATGACTAATGAAAACTTTTGAGATTTTCATTATGTTGAGTTGAGCATTAATTAATTGGTACTGCATCCCCTCTCCGGCGTCAAATATGAGAATTTCGCCTGAATTTTTCCTTATAATGGCAGTACTTGACAGTTTTCTCGTTTTCGAGGGGACAGCTGCACCAGTACCCAAGAAGATAATTTTCATTTTAATCGCTCCGATCTAATTCTGAAATATACCGATTGCTCTTGAAAGGCTTTTATGAACTCGCATCTTATGAATTTCTACTGTTTTAAACCCAAAATCATTTGCAATAGTATGAAGATCTACAGGTATGGGGGCACAAATACAAATATACCTCCTTTTCTGCAAGATATCTGCTACTGATTCAAAAAAAGATTG
>JAEORY010000422.1 GCA_016840645.1 Candidatus Borrarchaeota archaeon
TTTTGCTAAATAGACTTGATAATTTGGGCATTAAAGAGGAAAACATTGAGATACTAATTGCAGTTGGTAGTCATCGTCCTGTGACAGAAAAAGAAATGGATGAGTTATTGGGCAATGACATAGTTAGCCGTTTTGTTATAGAAAATCATAATTGTCAAGCTGATGATTTAGTCAATTTAGGGATGACGCATTTACAGACACCTGTGGAACTAAATAGAAAGTTTGTTGAAGCAGATAAACGAATAACTATTGGAGATGTTGCATTTCATTATTATGCAGGGTACACAGGAGGTCGAAAAAGCATTTTGCCTGGAATTTCAAGTTTAAAAAGCATTCAGAAAAACCATTCAAATTTAATTCATCCAGATGCAGTTACAGGAAACCTAGACGGGAATGTTATTCACGTCGATATGACACAGGCTGCTGAAAAGGCTAAAGTTGATTTTTGCGTAAGTGTTGTTCTCGATTCAAATAAAGAAATAGTTGAGATTGCCACAGGAAATATTTTCTCCTCTTTTGAGGCATGTGTGAGAAAAGTTGATGAAATGTTCAAAGTCTATGTAGACAAACCTGCAGATATTGTCTTAGTGAGTTCAGGAGGATTTCCGAAGGATATTAACCTCTACCAAGCTCAAAAAGCGATTGAACAGGCTCAGGCGATAGTTAAACCTGGTGGTCAATTAGTGGTAATTGCAGCGTGCAAAGATGGTATCGGACATAAAGTCTTTGAAGAATGGATGTATAAATATAAAACTCTAGAGGAACTAAGTAAACAAGTGCAAACTAATTTTAAACTCGGTGGGCACAAAGCATACTACATGCGGAAAACGATGATGAAGGCAGATATAATTCTAGTTTCAGAGTTAGACTCTGAATTAGTAGAAGATCCTTTTAATATGACTCCTGCAGATAGCGTAGAAGACGCACTAGATCTTGCTTTTTCAAGAATGGGTAATGATGCAAGCGTATGGACACTCCCTATAGGAGGAGAAACGCTTCCTTTAATTACTCCATCCTAACAGCAAGAAATTGTGGATACACTCATTGAGAAGAAGAATTTAACTTTATCGGCGGAAAATCTCCTTTCGACAGCCGGGGGATGAAAGCCGATGTCTTTTTATAGTTTTTTGGAAACCTATAGATGGTACCGCGAGTGTACCCGTAATGTCCGACTGGGTGGAGGTATATCCTCCTGTAAGCGACCAGTCAGCAGGTGACAGGACTAAACGTGAGGATGCCCGTGCATGAGGTCTTATCCAGCGTGGCAAGAGAGTCCCCTTTTGGTGTGTAGTGTGCTAACCTACAAAGCAGGCAGGTAAAAGATCAATAGCATCCTGCAGGCAGATAAGCAAGGGGCAGGATAAGAGTGAGCAGCGTGTGCAACCTGGTAAGCTTCCGTAAGCCCATAACTGTAGGGACAGTGGCGAAGCGTCGCCTCCCGTGAGGGAGCGAGAACTACAATGGAAAGCTGGAAGCCCCATCCGAAAGGCTGGGGAGGATGTCACTTACTCCTTCTTAGTTTGTTTTTTTATTGCCTGAGAACAAGAAATATTGGATAAACTCATGGCGAAAAAGAACTAAAACAGTGATCTTTAGGTGGCTAACTTAGTTACTCGAATGTCCAATCTTCGAGATTCTCTGAAATGTTTTTCAGCAATAACTTTGATCTTAGTTTAGACAAAGATAGAAATAATCTTACAAGATGCTTGCAGAACTTCTTGCTTTGTTTTTGACGTTTCCAGTCACCGCAATTGTGGTGGATTCGTTGTTTTCCTTCATCGATCAAGATAGTATACTCTCTAACATTGGCTGAGATTCTTTGTTTTTCTATCTTCAAATCTTTTAGTTCATCATTTTTCATTACTCTTCCATTGAGAATACGCCCTTCATCAGCAAATAACCTTAACAGGGATTCGGTAGTTTCCTTCCTCTTTTTCTTAATAGCCTCTTTTGGTGCATCCTCGATGAAGTCAAACAGAGTTTTCGCCTTTGGTTGTGGTTTAGGGGGTGTTTTTCGGAATTGTTTTATTCGCTCTCTAGTTTTTTGCTGTACAGAAGTTGCAATTCCCAGCATGTCTAAGATATCCAAGCAGTTTTCAGGCGCATAACCGTGATAATGGTTGTTAAAATAGCCATATACTACATTTACGCTTTCTTGTGCTTCCTGAATCCTAGGTATCCATTCTTTAAGTTCATCTTCGCTGTAATGATAATTATACCAAGGTTTCTTTCCTCTTCCGTGCCAGCGAAAATAGGCAAAGTCTGTAGTTATTTCAACATCGGGAGGTAGATGCGGTTCATCGATTATAGTATAAGCGAGATTGTATTTTTTGAGTAGTTCAAAGGATTTATCGCTAAGCCAGGTTTTGTTTCTGAACTCGATAGCAAATTGGAATTGTTGTGGAAGAATAGCATAAAACGCTTCGATTTTGCTGGGACTAAATTTCAATCTTGGTGGCAATTGAACAAGGAGACACCCCAATTTCCCTCCTTCGGCAAGTGGTTGCATGAGTTGTAGAAATTGGTTAAGATCTTCCTCAACTCCTTTGCTAACCTGAAGTTCCTTGTCGTGCGTTATCTGTCCAGGAAGCTTTGCACAAAAAACAAAGTCTTTTGGGGAGTAACGCAACCACCCTATGACGATTTCCTTTTTTGGATAGGCATAAAACGTGGAATTAATTTCTGCGGTGTTAAAGATGCTGGAATAAGCGGATAATTTGCTCTTACTCGCTTTCACATAAAACGGGCCTGTCCATTCGTTGTAACTCCAGCCTGAACACCCGAAAAGAAGCTTTGTCACGGATCCTCCTCCACACAATCTTATTTATGAAAAAAGATAATAACTTTTATGGAAATTCGAATTGGAACAGGTGGATGGGCATATTTTGCCGTGCCGGGAATGGATAGCCTTAGCGCGTATTCAAAGGCATTCGATTATGTAGAGGTTAATTCGAGTTTTTACGAGATCCCATCTTTAGAATTGGTAACATCATGGAGAAAGCGAGTCCCAGAAGACTTTGAGTTTTCTGTTCGATGTCATGGGAGTATAACTCATCAATACTTGCTTGAACCTGTTCCTGAGGCTTTAGATAATTTTAAGATAATGACCAAAATCTGCCGACAGCTTCGAGCTACTTATCTGCACATTTTGACACCATCACAACTGGAGTTTAGTCACAGCAAAATTGAAGCAATTCGAGATTTCTTTTCAGCCGTGGACACCACTGAAGTAAGATTAGTCTGGGAACCTAGAAGTCTAGGGGCAAAGATTGATAGAGGAGTAGCCCAAATTATGGAGGATTACAATATCGTCCATTGTGTAGATCTCTCTAGACAATCTCCCTTAAGAGAGTCTGATATGTTGTACTCAAGACTCTTCGGAAAGGGGCGTCACACCCTGTATCAATTCACTGATAGCGAGCTCAACGAAATCAATCAAAAGGCAAGGGAGTTAAAAGCAAGAAAAATCATGCTTGCCTTTCATGGGATCAGAATGTATAAAGATGCGGCGCGGTTAAAGGTTTTTCTAAAATCTGGTTCTTTTCCTAGAGTCACAAAGAAATTGGGTCTTGAATCTTTGCAGGAAGTATTGATAGAAGATACAAAATTCCCTATAACAAAAAAAGAGCTTTTAGAAGAACAGGGTTGGAAAGTCATCGATCTAGCCGAGACAGAGAGAGTGCATGCGAGTTATTATTTAGAGCTACTCCCTGAAAGGGCCTATGAAAACGTGGAGGAAATAATCAAAGAAGCAAAGAATTGAAATAGGGATAAGAATCCTGTTAGGTTTATTACGAGTAGCTAAGAAAGAAAGCACCACAGCTTAAGCGTGGTGATGAATTGCATAAGTGTGTGTTCACTTTCATCACGTGCATCGAGGGGTCTCCCTAGTATTATATAGGTGGTGTGACGAAGATAGCAACGGCAATTGGAGGGATAATATGCACACTTGAGACAAGGTGCATACTCCGATTGCATCACGATCGTTAGTAGTACCTACGGGGCGTAGAGATGTTAAGCCTGTGGAGATAAGACTTCCGTAACCCGCAAGGGGATCGAATCTGTCGTAGAAGCAGGAAGCCTGAGGCTTTAGCACGAGGTAACTCACTTCGATCGCAGTCTCTCTATCTGTCAACTACCCCTCCCTGTCGGAAGGGGCTTGAAAAAGTTCCTGTAGAGGGGTAGGAGATTAGCCTGAGTGATGTCTCC
>JAEORY010000423.1 GCA_016840645.1 Candidatus Borrarchaeota archaeon
AATATTTTTTCTGGGCGGAAGTGTTCTGGTATAGAATATGTAAATATTATCCGATTCTTCGTATGCGACAGGCAATTCTTTCAATATGAAATTAAAGGCTTCCTCGGGAGAACTAAATTCATTGTCAACGTTGATGGTATATTTAGAAAGTTCATGATCATCGAATGAAAGATTTAGCCCATACTGATTGCGTAGGCTTATTAAAAGTGTATTCAAGGGAATATCTTTTGCCTCCACTTTCAATTCCTGAGCTGATGAAGCTAATCCAGTCAGAATAAGAATCCCTATTGCAATGAAGCTTTTCCTCAGTTCAGTAGTAATATTGGGTAGCTTGTGTGGCAACAGTATCTATTTTGAAATATAAAACTGGTTGTTGTCAGCTTTATGAACCTGTAACTCAAACGGTCGACAGATTGAGCGTAGCACTTTTTCGACAGATTCCTTTTTTTCGAAACTACCTGTATATGTAAAATACAGGTTGTCGGGTAGATGAATCTCAACACTATACTGTCTCTCTATCTCTGTGAATACATCCACTAAAGGCTCAGATGTAAATACCAGTTGGTTTGAAATCCATGCTTTCGTGTTTTCCATATTCACATCTTCCTCAACTTGAAGTTGGCCTGTATTAAGCAAGCTCGCTTTTTCCCTGGGATTTAGAATTACGCTGCTTTTTGTCGCGGACACCTGTACCCTGACTTTTCCCGTTTCACACACAACTTCAAAACGTCGATTACGTGAATATATATTAAAGCTTGTACCTAAAACCTCGGTGACACCCATGTCCGATTCCACACTAAAAGATTTGCCTGTTAAAACATCAAAATAGGCTTCACCCTGTAAAGTGACTATTCTTTTCTTCCACCACCAATAAGGTTTATAGCTAATATCAGTTCCGGCATTTAGTATAATTTTGGAGCCATCAGGTAATCGGGTGCTCAAATGTTGAGAGGGCACAGTCGTTAATTTTACCGTGAAAGTTCGCATGAAAGTTCCAATGCTTATCAACAGGATAAGACTTGCTGCCATAGCAATTTGCCAGGATTTTATTTTAGGCCTCATTTGAATAATAACTGGCGATTTCAATCTGCCTGACAAGGATTCCCATGCTTGTTCCCGGGTATCTGTCCATGGCACCTGGAGTAGTGAAAACAATTCTGTCGAATCATCATCAAAGTGATCTTTATCTATAATGTCAACAGTCATTACACATTTGGTTCAGAGTTGTTAATGAATAATAAAATCCTATCAGCCAGGGTTGAAAGGTATAAGAGATTAATGAGGGTTGTCAATACTTGTCTGAAAGTTCCAAGAGCCCCATTCATCCTTTTTTCAACTGCTTTTACACTTATACCCAGTCTCTCTGCAATTTCAGTATATTTTAGACCCTCCAGACGACTCATAAGAAATACCACCCGCTGTTTCTCACCTAAGTTTGCTAATGCAACCTCATATTTTTCTTTTAATTCTTTATACTGCATCTCTTTTTCAGGAGTAGTGTTGGTATACTCTAATTTCAATGAGCTCATATAATTGGCTTCCAATGTGGCTCTTTGGTATTTATTAATAAACAGATCATTCGCTACTTTATAGGCTAATCCAACTGTTCTTTTTCCTTCGTCTTTTATCTGTTTCTCCCACAAACGAACAAATGTGTCCTGGGCTATATCATTTGCCAGTTCAATATTACCGGACCGATAATACAGATAATTACGCAAGCCATCGAAATGTCTATTATAAAACTGTTTAAACTCCTTCTCCGTCAAAATACTTCTGCTTTAGGCATCATTCTCAGACATATAAGATCTGGACTGATTTAACAAAATATCACATGCCCTAGTTCAATCACATCCAATTATTAGATGCTGAATTCTTGTATCTATTGTATTATTGTACCACAAAGCAGGTTCTCTCATATATCCTTTTTTGGTAACTGATATCTCCAGATGTTGACAAATCTCTATTTTATACCAGTTTGCACTTGGTTTACCCTACCTACTAATACAAATGAATTATTTGTAAGCATCGGTTCTCCTGCAATTCTCTTCTCCGTGGCAATCGAATTTAATATGTAGACTTTTCTCACTCTCAGAGTAATATTTGAGGGACGCTTTAGAACAAAACGTTAATCTATTGTTAATTACCCTGAAACAAGTAAGGAGTTGTCCATTTACTTGTCTAATTACCTGATATTCTAATATTAACGAAATACTTTTACTATGAAATTTCGATTGGTTTTCTTACTTGCTCTGGCCACTGGGATAATCACTTCCTGCCAAAAAGATCTTGACGTTCTCCCATCTGATGAGAGCACGGAATACGATAACTCTGCTCTTAAAGCTGCTAAAGCTAAAAACTCCGGATTTGTTCATGGCATTGAAGTTGATATTGATGGTGAACTCTACTATTTCGCTGGTGCTCCTGATGGAGAAAATGGCGCTATTGATGTTCCTGGTCATTATTGGGTTCAAGCTGGGAAAAATAGAATGGTAGGGAAACACTACAATACGGGGCCCTTCGGAGCGTCTAGTTGGTGGTCATCCACTGCACCAGATGGAGCTCTGTTATACACTGTTAACTGTATTATAGATTCATGGTCGGAAGAAAAGGCAGATTATTATGCCTCGAAAGGTTATGTACACTATCATGAATTTATATCTGTTGAAGATGGTTCTCTACATCCTACAATGGTTCCGTGGTTAAAACATACAGCAGTGACTAGCTTCTTATTAGATGGAGGACCCGGTGCGCCAAACCCACCTTACGAGCATGAAGTTGTCCCGGGAATTGATTGGATGTTTCCAAATAACTATTTTAATCCATACAATCCCTAATCGTTTAAAGTCTAATAATTCTGGTTGAAAAATGGATGAAATCAAACTGGTCTCATCCATTTTTTTATGGTTCTTATCTACGTAAGATTCTCCTGAGAATCAACACGTGACTTTTTTCCCTACTGGTTAAACTTCGTAGAAGTCGATACGTTAGTCTCGTTTAATATCAATCAGCACACTTCCGGAATCCTTTAATAATCCAATTGACCATTTGACAATTACAAATGAACTGATTAAGGCAGCAATAGTATCTATAAATGGGATGTTCCAAATCATTGCTGCGGTCAAGCCCAAAATTGCTGACAAACTAGTTACGGCATCAGCCAACACATGCAAATAGGCCGCTCGAATATTATGGTCCGAATGTTCATGTTGGTGATGTAAAAGAAATGCGCTTAAAATATTAACCGCTAAACCAACGATAGCGATTATAATAGCTTGTCTAAATGCAATATCAACCGGATTGAATAATCTTTGAATAGCTTCAATCATAATAACTATTGCGAAAATCAGCAACATCAATCCACTACTATATCCTGATAAGGAAAGTATCTTATCTGAATTACCAGTGAATTCTTTGTTTTCTTTTACCCTCTTAACGATGATATATGCAATCCAACTTAAACCAATGGCAAGTACATGAGAACCCATATGTATACCATCGGCTAATAGAGCCATTGATTTTGTAGTTAATCCAAAAATAACTTCAATGACCATAGTTGCAGCAGTGAGCAAAACTACCCACATGGTCTTTTTTTCGTTATTGTGTTTTGCATCAACTATTCTTGATCTCTTCACTTTTGGATTGTTTATCATTCTTTCTTTTATCTTTTTATTGAAAGTAAGAAGTTTGGTTGTAAATCCGTTCTAAAGCCTTTGAAAGGTGACTGCTGTGTTTACTGCTCCTATGGTACTGTAAAATGCCCACCTGTTCAGGAGGAGAAATATGCTGTTAATAATAATCCTTTTTGTTTAGAGTAACCACCTTCTCACTTTATTCATATACTCTTTGTAAGCCGTTCCTAGTTCCCCAGATAGAAATTGTTCTTCCAACCTAACCTGAATCTGGATAACTATATATCCTGTTATCAGTATTATTACTGTTAACAGATTGGGAACAACAAAGAATAAACCGACAAATACCAGGATAACCCCCAGGAAAATTGGATTTCGAGAAATGCCAAATAATCCTCTGGTGACTAGGTTTACCTTGTTCTCATAGTCAATCCCAATACGCCATTCATCTGCCAGATTTCGCTGTGCAATAAATATCCAGATTAAGGAAAGGTGAAGCAAGCCATATCCGATCCATTGCACAACTTGCGTCTGAAGCAATTCGAGCGGTTTCAGATATTTCAAGAATTCAG
>JAEORY010000424.1 GCA_016840645.1 Candidatus Borrarchaeota archaeon
TATTCCAAAGCCTGAATAGAAAGATAATCTTCATAAGTAGGATGAACTTCAAACTCTTGGTCTTGCAATTCAGTTAAAGCCAATTTTAAGGTAATTGGATCATCTATATTGTATTCATTCATTTTTTCCTTTAACTGCTTTTTAATCTCAAACGCTTCGTAGATTAAATCGCTTATTTCCTGAGCCTGAGAGTTAACGTGAACATCACTAGAGATTGGGGCAGCTGGTTTCACTTCAGTTATGTCACTTACACTTGGCAAAATCTCTTCTGCGTCATCTATCTTTGCTTCTTCTTCATCTTCTATTGGGCCTCTTAATAGTTCTCGTATTTCTTTTGCTCGTATGAGATATAGCTTAGCTTTGCGAAAATACATGTTTCTCATTTTTTCATTTTGTTCTAGGTCGAGAATTCGCTGTAAATGCTCAGCTGCGGCTATATACAGCGTTTTGGCCTGCTCAAATTGATTTGCACGATCAAGCTCCACAGCTTTTTTGGCATAATCAGCCGCAGTTTTAAATAACTGATGAATAACATGCTCGCTCGTCAAAGACATCGAACTCCATATATCACTGATATCTGACGCACTATCCTTCTTATAACTATCTTTTTTAACTTCGCACGAAGAAGTAAACTTAATAATTCCGGATTGTTCCTCCTGCTATTATTTATTAATATTTGAAATCACAGCGTTACTGATAACCAAGCAAGAAAGCACCAATGCTTTAGCGTGGTGATGAATTGCGTGGTGTGTATATAGTTTGTTGGTGAAACCAATTATAGTACCTACGGGGTGTAGGGATGTTAAGCCTGTGGAGATAAGACCTCCGTAACCCGTCAAGGGGATCGAGTCTGTCGTTGAAGCAGGAAGCCTCAAGGCTTTAGCACGAGGTAGCTCACTATATTCTTTTGTGCCCACTGCTTCATTTCTTTTTTCTGGAGGCTTTGGGACAAAGAAGATGAAAAAAAATAAATTGTTTGAACCAAGTTCCGAGGCAAAACTCAAAGACTGTAAAGTTTTTTAGCGTTTTCCGATAAGATCATTCCAGCAGCCTTATATGCATAGTCTTCATCAAGTGCATCTCTAGCTACTAAATATCCAAGAACTCTTTCCAACTCTTTCTTAAAGTTCATTACTCCAAACCAGTAGAACTCAGGAATACCATATGCATCTGTTCCGTATAGAATGCGGCTAAAGGGAGTCCACATAAATGCTTCCTCAATTTTTCGACTAACAAGTACGTTTAGGAAAGGATTTAGATGCGAGAGGTCAATATGGACGTTTGTATATACGTAACTAAGATAACTCGCAAACTCCACTTCTGGATAACTACTATGGACTAGGATAAGTTCCACTTGTTTTGCCAATTCGTCATTTAAAACACTCTTTTGAAGAAGGAGAGCGCTTGCTTCCTTCATGTCCTTCATGTCCATATCGCCATCACCAGTATGGATTTGGAACGGTACCTTGTTCTCTGCACATTTAGCTAAAGCTTCCCAGAACAGAAAGATCCGCATTTCAAAAGGTCCAATATAATGCTTTTGACCGAAACCAAATTCGACAATCCAACGTTTTTTGTCTTTCTGGAACTCTTTGAAAATCTCTGCTGCATGATCACGTTCAATTTTTGGAATATTGAGTCCTGTAATATACGCGGTGATCGTTTTCAAACCTACAACGTCCTTTTTCTTAAACCATTGGTCTAATTGTTCATGGAAAGTGTCCAATAGGTCATCAAAAGTGTTGGATTCTTCCATAACATCATCAAATAGGTGTTCATCAATTCGCTGAACTGAATATACCTTAACAGGAACGATATCTTGGAATTCTTCAACTGTAATCGTGGGTGGATAGCCTGGATCAACGATAAGTGCCTCAATATTTGCCTTCTGGAAAATATCAGCGACAAATTCTTCAAAGTTGTTTTCTGCTTTTGCTTTCCTAAGTTTGAAAATCTCTTCTTCGTTAGGTGCGCATCCATACAGTTTTGCAAGAGCACGAGCAGCGCAATGATAAAGAAGTTGATGTTCGATGTCTTTCGGATGTTCTAACATTGTAAAGCTTCTTACTGGGTTGGCATCTTTCGCATCTGGACCAAACATATGAGCATGGTCGTCAATTACTGGGAGATCCGATAAATCTAGCACAACAATACCTCCTCTTTCTGTTGCGTACCGTGAAAAGAATATTGAGATTGATTTTCCTCTCTATATGTTAGTCTATTTAATACTATGTTCACACAAATCTGAAGAACTTAAAAGGAATATTCCTGAAACGTAAGTTTTTATAAATACAGGTAAGAGTAAGATCTTTCTATGAAAACCTCTTCTTTTTCCGTTAATAAGAAAGACGATATTTCTATCGTGCTTGCTGGTGCGGCTGGGCAGGGAATTGAAACCTTCGAGAAGCTTTTGATTTCAATAATGAAAACTACAGGTTATAATGTATTTTCAACAAAGGAATACATGTCTCGTGTCCGAGGTGGAATTAATTCTACTGAAATACGAGTCTCATCGAAAAGAGTTGCTGCTTATATTGATAGAATTGACATCCTTATTCCTCTTACTAAGGATGCCATTCCACATCTCCAAAAAAGAATTACAACTGATACAATAATTGTTGGCGAACAGGAAAATATTAAAGGCGCACTTGAATGCACAGATTGCGAAGTTGAAGTCCCTTTTACTGAGATTGCTGTGAAACTAGGCGGAAAGATCTATGCAAATATAGTAGCTATTGGGTTGATTGCCTGTCTTCTTAATGTTGAAGAAGAAATAGTTGAGGATTTTTTAAAACAACGTTTTGCAGGTAAAGGCGAGAAGATTGTAAGTAACAATATTGCGGCGGCAAAAAAAGGATTTGAACTGGGACATGAACTAATAACGAATCAAAGAATTGTTATTGAGCTTCAAAAAAATCAAAAAGTCCGTGATGAACTATTAATGGATGGAACAGAAGCAGTTGCAATGGGTGCTATTGCTGGTGGTTGCAATTTCATTGTAGGCTATCCAATGGCTCCTGCAACAGGTGTATTGAGGTTTCTTGCTGGTGAAGCAGTAGAGTTTGATATTGTAGTTGAACAAATAGAAGACGAAATTTCAGGCATAAATGCTACAATCGGAGCTTGGTACGCGGGAGGACGGGGAATGGTAACGACCTCTGGCGGAGGGTTTGCCCTGATGTCCGAGGGTCTGAGCCTTGCAGGAGTTACTGAAACACCAGTAGTTATCCACTTATCTCAAAGACCTGGACCTGCAACTGGATTGCCCACTAGGACAGAACAAGGCGATCTTGAACTTGCTCTTTATGCAGGACATGGTTTCTTCCCAAGAATAATCCTTGCGCCAGGTAAAATAGATGATGCTTTTTATCTTTCACAAAGGGCTTTCAATCTTGCTGATAAATATCAAGTTCCTGTATTCATTCTTACAGATAATTATTTGGTGAATTTATACTATAATCTTCCTCAATTATACCTTTCGAATGTTAAAATACAAGATTATATCATAAAAACTGGAAAAAATTACAGACGATACGAATTAACTGAAAGCGGAGTATCTCCTAGGGGTATACCTGGATTCGGTGAAGGTCTAGTCGGAGTAGATAGTCATGAACATGACGAAGAGGCACATATCTCTGAAGATCTCCATTATATGAGAATAAAAATGGTTGAGAAGAGACTTAAAAAATTAAAACTTCTAGAAAATGATGTGATCCCACCAGAATTGATCGGGAGTGAAAATTATAAGACGCTTTTAATAGGTTGGGGCTCTACATTTTACTTAATCAAAGAAGCGATAGAGTTACTCGGCGAAGGGGATCTCTCATTCTTACACTTCAAGCAAGTATATCCTTTACAACCTGACATCTCAAAATATCTTAAAAAAGCAGAAAAAACCGTTATAATAGAGAATAATGCGACATCACAGTTTGGTAAGCTGATAAAACAACATACTGGCATTGAAATCGATGCCAAGATTCTGAAATATAACGGCTTGCCTTTTTCTGTCGAAGAATTGGTCGAGAAATTAGAAAAAATACTAAGCTTATAAAAAGGTGAGTTTCTTGGATAAAAAAGCATTTGATATGGGCGATATAGACTATCACTGGTGCCCAGGTTGCGGAAACTTCATTATTATGGATATTTTAAAGGAAGTTCTTGCTGAGCTTGACTTGAAGCCTGAA
>JAEORY010000425.1 GCA_016840645.1 Candidatus Borrarchaeota archaeon
GAACTACCTCACGCTGAAGCTGTGGTGCTTTCTTGCTTAGTTGTCTGTAAATATTCTGTACTTATTTAATATTCATTAAATCATGCAATTTGTGTTTGTATTAAAGTTTTTTAAGGAGATAAATGCTACAAGAAGGCAGTAACAACCTGAGGGAATCGTAATGACAAAAATTGGTGAAATATGGATTGACGCCGATAAGTGCATGCGCTGCGCTAATTGTTTGGCAAGTTGCCCAGTATTAACAACTGCGGGATTTAGTGCCTTCCCTGGTCCTCGAAACGTGATGGGAGAAGCTCCAAGACCATTTGAAGAAATTGATGCAACACGTGATCTGTTTCACCTCTGTACAACATGTGGACACTGTAGAGAAGTTTGCCCTTCTGGAATAAATACCCCACAAGCAATGAGCCTCTTAAGAGGAGCAGTAGCCAAGAAAGGCTATGAGGACTTCTACATTCAGGCGGCAGCAAAATCTACCACGAAATTTAAGAATCCCTACACGAAAGAGCAAATAGAGAGGTGCGAATGGGCAAAAGGATTTCAATTTTCCAAAACCTCAAATATTCTGTTTTATGCAGGTTGCACTTACTCTTTCAATTACCCTGAGGTGTTAAAATCAACGATCGATATTCTTCAAAGAGCAAATATAGAAGTGCAGTATCTGCAGGAGAAAGAAGAATGCTGTGGTATCATGTTGTACGATGGTGGTTATCTTAAGGAGTTTCAAGCTCAAGTAGAGGCTAATATAAAGCGATTTGAGGAAACAGGCATCGATTTACTGATAACGCCCTGTCCTGGTTGTTTTGGAATGATTAAACGAGAGTATTCGAAGTTTGCAAACTATAATTTTCGTGTACAACATTTCACTGAATTTCTAATAGATCTGATTAATCAGGGTAAGCTAAAATTAAAAGACTATAATGCTACGGTCACTTGGCATGATCCGTGTCATTTATCGCGAAAAATGCGAATTTTTGACGAACCAAGACATATTATTGAAGCCATTCCAGGTCTAAAATTCAAGGAAATGCCCAATACAAAATATGACAGTTTTTGTTGCGGCGCAGGTGGTGCGGTACTCGCATCTAGAGCCGATATCTCAATAAAATTAGCTAAGCGACGCGTTGAGGAAGCAAAAAATATTGGTGCCGACATAATCTTAACAATGTGTCCTGCATGTGAATCTATTTTAGAAAAGGCAATTCGTTATCTCGCTTGGGAAGACGTGGATGACGAAGATGAGGAGGATTTCGACCTCTCTGATCCCCGTGTTAAATTAATGGATCTGTCTACACTGCTTTCCCAGTGCATTTCTTGAGTTTTCTTTTTATTTTGGGTTTTTCACGTAATCAAAACTGAAGGGATTCCGACGAAAGCACGCATTTTGATTTTCTGCCGATTTTTATATATTTTTTAATTATAAAATATATTGAGCGCTCACGGACACTACCAATAGATTTAAGTATCAAAAGCCCTAGTTCGATGTGGACTATCTATCTATCTATTGTAAAGGTAACACACCAACTAGGTGTGTGTGTTAGAATGGATTCTGTTGTGAAACCATTGCAGGAAAACCATGTGGATGTATTTGAATCATCCGTTCGACTTTTAATGGACCAGGGAAAAGCCTCAGTGAATTCCATACTCAGTCGTTCAGACGACTTTATTGACATCTGTAAAATGATGAAAAAGGCTAAAGAAGACGGGAAAACCGTTCATATTACAGGGACGGGAAGATCTGGAAAAGCAGGAATGCTAACTGGGGAGTTGTTGAAAAATATCGGCTTTAAAGTGAGTTACATTGGTAAAACTCTCGCCCGTCCAATTAGGGAGGGAGATATAGCTATAGCCTTCTCGGGAAGCGGCTGGACTAGAGAAACGTGCGCAGATGTGGATTATGCCATACAAAAGGGTGCTACAATGATTGGTATCACAGCTGACCTAAGATCAAAAATTGGAAGGATTTCAGACGTTGTTCTTAGACTTCCTGGTAAGACGGACATCCCCGAAGGGTCTAGATATGTTATAAAACAACTGGCACAGATTATTAAAACACCTTTAGCACCAATGGGTACAACATTCGAATTATGTGTGATTCTATTCGGAGCGGGACTAATAGGGGGGCTTCATTCTACTTCAGGCTATATAGACGGCTTCAAAACGATTTCAACTAAAATGTTATCCGATCTCGACTGGACATTAGCAGACCTGTTGAGTTTTCAAAATAATCGAGCGCAGCTTATTGATGTGATCCACCTATTTGAAAATGCCATCATGAATAAATATCCGTCATATTGGATTGGCACGGGGTTGACAGATATCATCGCTGGGATGCACGCCATGAGATTTCAACATCTTAAGTCAGATGTTGAACTCACCTATGATTGGAGATTCCGTGAAAAAAATCATTTGCTAGTTCTGATAAGTGGAAGTGGTGAAACATCATCAATTCTGCATTATGCTAGCGATGCACGAGAAATCGGCATGAGTGTGCTTGGGATAACAGCTTATTTGCCTTCATCAGTAAGCAATATGTGTACGCATACACTTGTAGTTCATGGCAGAGACTCACGTGAATCGGCTTATAACAAGAGAATCAATAATTCAACTGAGTTGTTTATACCGGCATTTGAATATTCGACTGCAAATGTTCTTGATGGAATCGTTGCACAATTAGCGTTCAATCTTGGCGTTTCAGAACATGAAATGGAGCATGAACACGCATAGGGAAGTCTAAAACTTTCCCTGGTCTTTTTTTTTTGAAAATATTATAGTGCTTAGATGCGTGAACAGGCCTCGCAATCGTTCTGCCTTTTTATTTGCATTACGTCAAAAGACATGGCTTCTCCATCAAAAATAAGCAATCGACCTATTAGGGGAGTGCCTATTCCAAGAACAAGTTTAAATGCTTCCATTGCTTGAAGTGTAGCAAGAACAGCTGGAGTTGCACCAAGTACGGGAAATTTCTTTTGTTCCACAGGTGGATTAGGGAATATACATTTTAAGCATGGACCTTTTCCTGGCACGATCGTAGTTAATTGACCTTCAAGTCCATAGATGCCGGCATGAACAAAGGGAATTTTATAATGAGTACAGGCATCATTTATGAGATATCTTGTATTAAAATTGTCCATTGCGTCAATTACAACAGTAGCACCTTTTACCAAGTCAAATATGTTTTCCTCGGTAATTTCAAGAGGTAAGGCCTCAATAATTATATCAGAATTCATTTGTATTAATTTTTCTTTTGCAGAGATTGCTTTATCTTTACCTATATCCTTTTCCCAATGTAGAATTTGTCTATTCAGATTAGAGAGATCAGGTTTATCTTTATCAATTAGTACAAGATGGCCGACACCACCCACTGCAAGATATATTGAAACAGGACAACCGAGCCCCCCAACGCCCATTACTACAACTTTAGATTTCTTAAGAATTTTTTGTCCTTCAACTCCCCAACCTTTGATCATCATTTGTCGATCATATCGTTCCAGTTCCGATGGTTTCAAATCTTCTGAATGACTCATTTCTTTCGCCTTCTGTAATTATGACAGTGGGTTAGTTTGAATTAAAAAGTTTTGTAATAGCTATTCCTTTTCCCATAAATTTATAATACTCTCCGCAAGAAGACCCCCCAACTTGTTGGAGGGATGAATTGCGTGTGTTACGTTTTTCACTTTCACAGTAGTGTCCCCCAGCTTTAAATAGGTTTTTGCGGATATCACTTTAGTGAACTGAATTTTCAGGGGAACACAGGGATAAGTATGATAACACGGACGTACAAATATCGCTTGTATCCAACCACACAACAGGCAACTACGTTAACGCAATGGCTTACTACCTGTCGTCTGTTGTATAATAACTCTTTAGCAGAACGAAAAGACGCTTGGCACACTCACCAACAATCAGTCACCTACTATGAGCAAGCCACCCACTTGAAAACTGCAAAAAAGACCAACCCGTGTTTGAAGGCGGTGCATTCTCAGGTGCTCCAAGATACACTCAGAAGACTGGATAAGACCTTCAGCAACTTTTTTAGGCGTCTTAAGAGGGGGAAAAAGCCGGTTACCCACGATTTAAAGGGACATATCGGTATGATTCATTCACGTACCCGCAAAGTGGGTTCTCCCTCGAAAAGAACAACAAGAAACTCCGGCTCTCGAAA
>JAEORY010000426.1 GCA_016840645.1 Candidatus Borrarchaeota archaeon
ACTGCGTCAACCAACGATTTAATTCCACACCCATTCGTTTCTCGTGGTGCTTTAAAAAATCATGGTACTGACCAAACCAAGCACAGGTTTCAACAGAACGAGTAAACTGATGCCAAATCGATTCATTAGCCTGACCTGCCGTCAGTGCAACAAATCGCATAACAAGTAACGATCCTTTTAATAATCGATAGTACGACGCAGGATCTGATATTTTTAGAATCCTATGGAGATGATAGCTGGCAAGGATGCCTGTGATCGCAGACTTACCCGCCCTCATACCCCATAACAGGTCGAGTTCATTGGGAAAAAGCCAGAACCCTTCTTGAAATTGATCACACCTTGTCTTACCACATTTAGGACATTTTCCGAATTCCAAAAGTTGAAGTCGCTCTCTAATATCTCCCAAATCAGCCGTTACTTCAAAATCATTTACATAAAATTCAAAGTCTGAACACCAAGGACACACATCGCCCATAAGCTTTAGTAGCACTTGTATTTGTATGGGATAAATTGTAGTAATGCCCAGGTAGTCTGGATCGACAATCCATTCCCATATATTAGGACACCAATTAAGATCCCTCTCGTCAATCTCTGTTGCCATAGCAGGATCAAACCCACTATTAATAGAGTCCTCGACCATTTTTAATGGATCGAAATCAACAATAGGCATGTCGATCGGTTGCTGTTTTTTAGTAGACATATATCACCGTGATTTGAAAGTAGCCATATCTTTACGGGGAGGTAGTATCCGAATCTTCGTCAGCTTCTGAATCATCATACTTTAATTGTGTACCTTTTGGTGGCTCGAAATAGGTCAACGTAAGATGGTTTGCTTTCGCTCCAATTTCAAATAAAGCGTGTGATTCGTCATCAAATCCCAACTCAGCTTCTTCCACCCCATCAAACATCCGTAATGTCCAATTAAGCTGTGGCAATTTTACTTTAAGAGTATCTTTTATTTTTTGAGGATCTAATTTTGCTTCCTCATCCACATCATCCTCTTTTTCACCTTCACCACCGCTTTGATCTTTTTCATCTTTAGGAGCATCTTCTTTTTTTGGATTCCAAATAAAAGTTGGAGGGTGTGGAAATTGCATTTTAAGGTCTGGATATAACGATTTAACTATCTTTAAAACATCTTGAAAAGTCAGAGAAGGTTTTGTCAAAGCAAGCACTGCAGCTAATCGTTCCATATAAGACATCGTTATCTTCTCCTCTGTAATTTTTCTATCCTTAGTAACATAATTCAATTTATCCAAAGGTGCATTAGGATTATTAGGTATGGTTCCAACATTTGCACCCCCACGATCCCATGTTAGATCGGGACGATGTTTTGGGGTTTCTGGTATATCCTCGTCTTGGTGTTTTAGTACTCGTGGTGTTAAAAGATTGGGCCGACCATTCTCCCAAATAATCTCCCAATCTCTTGCTTCATCAATACGAAGAGGCCCAGCAGGACCACCTTCCTTGTTGATATGAAGACCTTTCTCAAAAGGAATGGGCTTACTTACAACGAGACTATACTTAGCTTTTACTTCAGTAGAAAAACTCATCCAATACCTTTTAAAAAATATAACTTAAGGGAAGCCTTAGAAAGACTCCCTTATTATTTATTTGGTAGATGCGTCTGCCAAATTTCTTAGAACATATCAGCAAGCTTTGGTAATTTCGCTGCTACCCACTGAATATCTCTTTCATGAGCACATCTATAACGAATGGTAAACGTATATGAAGTAGGAGTTACCATTGTCAATTCCCAAGCTATCGCATCTGTCGCAGCAGCTTTACCATCATGTTGATTTCCATATGTTCCTTGAGTAGCAAATCTTGCTGAAAGATAATCAGGAAGGAAATTAAGATCTACCGTAAATAAACCCATTCCCTTAACTCTCTCAGTCATACCAGTGCTTCGTTCTCTGTTATTAAAAGTTCTTGTCATGCTTTCATTCCTTATTACGAAGTTATAAATTTTTAATACAATTAATCTGAAGTATCTTCCTTTTTGTCGTTTTCTTCATTCCGCTTACGTTGCCTCTCCGTTAATTCCACCAAAATGTCAGCCAATTCCTTACCATGCGTTTTTATTGCTTCATTTAAAAGCGCACTTATCTCTGCAATTTCCTTAACTGCATCTTCAGATCCTGTCTCCGCTAGCGGAAGCTGTTTAGAAAGTAAAGGACGATCGGATTCTTCCATCTGCTGTAGTACCCCGTCAAAATATTCCCGATAGTCCTCTAATAATTTTTTCTGCTCCTCAATCATCTGCCGATGTTGCTCGCGAAAAACGCGATGCATTGCTTCAACATTTCGAGACATAGAGTAACCTCTTACTGCGATTCTCCAATTAATGTCGCATTCCAAAAAACAGGACCAGTTAAATCCTGATTGGCTTGTGCATTAATAGTAAAACCACCCGTTGTAATATTAGTAACTATCCAAGATCTTCCATCTGATCCTGTAACAGTAACAGCATAACTTGTGCTTGGAAATGCAGTAGTAAATGTTACCGCTGCTGTCTTTGGGTTGCCTGTAAAAGAACCTTGGGCAACAGAGCCTGATTTATACAGTGGGAAATTGGCAGCATGAGTATGATCTGCTCTTGCATATTTTTCCAATGTCCCCGCATTTGCCGTTGAATTATAACGTACAGCAGCTACGTCACCAACAACACCCCATACTAAATTCTGATCGTAGTCATCACGATAATCAGACAAGCTAGTAACTGTATCAGTTGAAGTTGTGAACTTATACAGAGTGAGTGCGTTATTTGGAATTGACGCAGTTGCTTTAACAACCCCATCGATATCCACATAAATCCAACCGTCTGTCGTACTCGCGGGAAGAGCAATAGAACCGCCAGCAACTTGAGTAAACGAACCATCAAAGTTGGCATTACCGCCAGTGTAGTCAACAGAAAGACCAGTGCCAGGGTAGGTCACTAAGAACTGTTCTGGAGTTGCTGGTAATTTATTGACAACGATGTAGGACCATGTTCCTGCTGCCGTACCTGCATTCGTTAAGAGAAAGAAGGCACGTTGAGTCGAAGCAAGCAAAAGAAGCTGTGTAGATGCTGAATTTTGAATCGCAACGTTCTGTGTAGAATCATTATTAAATTGATAACGATAGCCAACAGATAATGTCGTTGCATCAGGTAATTTAACAATTTGACCTGAAGTCGTTCCTGTAAATACTTGAAGAGACTCGGAAGTTGAAGTCAATGTTAAAGTACCAGCCGAAACAGTAGTAACCAACGTCTGGGTTCTGTGCGATTTATGATCTAGTAAACCCTCAGAAACTAGATTGTCAATGTACAACGTCATGAATTACTCCTTTTTAAAAATCATAAAGGCACATACATCATTGCCTCATCTTTAAATACTTTTCGTGCTTGAACATCAAAACTTGTTAAAATACCAAGAGGATCATTAGGAGATTGCTCAATAACTTTCCATCTTGTCATATCCTCTAGCTTCACTATTAAATCTTCAAGGTTGATTCTTTGAATCTTATCAGTTGGAAAAGCAAATTGGATTTGATTAAACGTCTCAAGAACTCCATACTCTGCAAGAATATTACTTTCGTTTTTCCTCGGAACATCGACATATAAAACCGGAGGTTTCTCATCTTCTGTCAAAAGTCTGAACCAAAAATGTAAAAAGACAGGAGATGTATCTCCAGAAGTCGGTCGTGTCATTTGAATTCTAAACCGAAATCTCCCAGATTCTGCTGTAAGCACTCGTTGGCGAAACCCTTCTTCTGTGAAAGGAATAAACGAAGGATCGGTTCCTTCTAATTTATAAAGGAAAAGTAACGATCCTTTCCTTTTTCTATAATCTATACCCCAACTGTCTAAGCCAAAATAACGGGATCTTTTCATTTCCTGATCCCACTCTAGATATCCTGACGTAGCATTCTGCTCTAAGGTAAACCAAAGAGGAACTCCGAGTGTTGGAGTTAAAACCACATTAACCCCCACCCACCGACGTGAAGGTTCGAAATGGTACAAATCTGTACCCCATTTAAAATAGCCACCAGAAAAACCAGTCGCTAGGCAAACAGGACATTGTGCGTGAGGTTGTGCTTCACCGTTTGACCAGCAAACACACCTACGACCTTCTCTAAGCCTCTGATAAAAAAACACTTCTCTTCTATCCACAGC
>JAEORY010000427.1 GCA_016840645.1 Candidatus Borrarchaeota archaeon
AAGAATGATCGACTCAGACGGGCAATTAGTGAGGTTGAAGACGGCACACGTTGGAATAATCGACTTGCTGAAGAGGCTGGATTCCTTGATGCCTTTGATTCTCATTACAAAGAAATTATTGATGGATTAGATATTGATCTATTTCCAGAAAGTGAGTTCCGGCTTCTTCAAGAATTTGGAGCTAAGAACCCAAAATCAAGCCTTCAAGGAATTGTTTACCTTTTAAAATCTCGTAATAAAGATAAGTTTCGATCTTCCAACGATATGTCTGTTAGTCATCAACTTAAACATACCGTTGATAGACTATCTGACGCTAAAAAGTCTTTTGAGGAAAAAGACGAAAAAATGACTTCTGAAAAGGAGAGACCGAAAAAAACGAGAAAGTGGTTCAAAGGTTTGGGGCAAATAGGACAAGGAGCTGCTTTATCAATAGGTGACATCGCGTTAGCGGCTGGAATGCTAAAATTCCCAGTTTCTCCTGAAACACAAACTTGGGGAGCCTTGGTTTCTGCAACAACAGGTGTTGGTATGATATTAAACGGGGTTGGAGAGCTTCGTGGAGAATAATAAAGTATACTGAAAAGCGTCTAATAGAAGACGTTAGACGGGATCAATAGATCATGACAGATGATATGAAAATATATCCTCAACGTCCTGAGAGCCATGTAATTGGGGAGGGAGCCGTAAGTGTTTTTTTATCAGCTTGCCCTTCAGAATGGATTACAATGCCTATTCAGCCGGATTATGGACTTGATCTGCGTATTGAAATGTCAAAGGGTAATAACGTCACAGGCGAAGAATTCTTTGTTCAAGTAAAAGGTCGTAAAAATGTAAAAATTAACCATGATGGGTTTGTATTGTTAGAAATTTCCCAAGCGACCATTAATTACTGGTTGGGTAAACTTCATCCCGTTTTGATAGTTTTAGTTGACGTCACCAAAGGGGACTTTTGGTATGGTTGGCTTGAATTTTCATACCCTAAGTACCCGCAAATACAAAATAAAAAAGAGAAGGTTAAGCTTTGCTTGCGGAACAACAGTACAGGAGTAAATTTTGCTGAGAATGTTCCAAAATATTTAAATGATTATTTCGATAGCCTTCGGAAAGACTTATCTAGAACATTTGAAACTACACAAGTAACCCGTATGCTGTTTCATCTTACCCAGCTTTGGCAACACTGTGCTCAGATGGTGATATTCCTTCAAAGTGACACCAAGGGTATGACGGACGAAGAAATTCTAAGCAAATGGCAGTTGTTCTATCAAGAATTTGCATTGCATGACTTGTTCTTGAGGATTCCATGGTATATTTATGCAAATCAAAATTACAAGAAATCAAAAAGAATCATTGAATATCTCGAAAGTCGATTTAAGGCATACGAAAAATTCCGAAGTACATTTTTCCACCTTGAAGATTCAGACAAAATAGAACCAAATGTCCCCATTATATCGGTTATACCGAAGTCTAAAGATGTGGAAATGAAGCTTCAATATGTTAAGCCAAGATATAAAGAGTTACTTGAAAATATTTTTCCTACAATGAATGTCCTTAAAGAGATTGACGAGATGCTATTTCAAATATTGCTTATTGGTCGGGTTAAATTTGAATTAAAAATCGTCTAACAAGGCTTTTCCAGCGGAGCGCAAAAAGCGCGCGCCCGCTGAAAAGCAACGTTAGACGATAAAGGGTTACACGATGAATATGACTGCGAAAACAACGAAAGTTTTTATTTTTATCATTATTCCAGCCCTCATCTTAGATACGGTCCTTTTCGCATTGATGATTAGAAATGAGGTGGGTAGGTCAGTGACGGCGGGAGTATTCGCAGGGCTATTTGGCACGCTTCAGTGGTTGGTCGGAGTCACCAGGGAGAGAGAGCGCTCGATATGGGAGGCGATTCAGACCTACTACACCGAGAGCGATAGCTCTGAGTTTCGTAAGTACAGGCATAGCATCCGTGATGGGACTGCAAGTGAAGAAGATAAGGCCGCATTCGTGAACTTCTATGAGAAGTGGGGCCGGTTAGTGAGAAGTGGCTATCTACCATTGTATATCTTTGATGGTGCCAGTGGAATCTCTATAGTAGGGCTGTTCGATCAGCTAGGCGATTTCGTTAGAAAACAGAAGGAACGTAATCCGTGCTACGCTGACTCGTATGATTGGCTAGTTCGAAAAATTCGCGATGCCTTTGATGTCCCTCATAAGAAATAGTTTGTAGAGACTCTTAAAGTTCGTATAACAAGCGGTTTCACAAAGGACAGCTCGTAACTCGCGGATTGTGAACTGCGACGTTATAGGATCAGGCGAATTTTAGTAACTGAAGACTTTCTCTTTAATTTCGAGGGGATTTGTGATAAACAAAATTCTGATAGCTGTCTTTTCTGCTGCAGGTGTAGGCTTTCTTTGGTGGCTTGTTGCAAAAGTGCGCACTGTGATGGATCAACGAAAAATATATAACTGGCTACGAACAAACACACGTGATGAGCCAGGAGAAAGCCATACTAATACCGAGACACTAGCTAAGGGAACTTGTATACCCGAAAACCGCGTGAAACGAGCATGCATGTCGGATAAACGGGTATTCCGGTTTGAAGGAACTCCTGAGAAGTGGAGTATATGGAGAAAAGAGCCTCAGAGCATTTACGAGAAGAGGGGGATATATTTTCTCTGACCATCTTTTTTTTCGTATAAATTTATATACAGATTACGGCAGGTCTAGTCGGCGGATGCAGCCGAAGCTGATGATTTAGTTGGCAGTAATATTTAAAGAGTATTCGTGAACTATGGTTGAGACATGGCACGCACAATTTAATCCAAATCAGTTTCTTTCCCGAGTCAACATTGACAAATTCATTGAGCACAACGAGGCTTACAACGAAAATAATGTTGAAAGACTTGCAAAGCCCTGCATTCTTTGCGGCGGTACTCAAGGACCTGGCCTCCTACTAAACGACAATTCCTATTTATGCAAATCCTGCTTTGGCGATGTTTCACACGTTAAGTATCCGGAGAAATACGAGAAACTTCATAGGCAATATCTGAGAGACCGAGAGGCTCGCAATCAAGCAAGAAAATCTCTTATCGAAGGCTCTGCTTTTCGAAAGGTGTCCCGATGGGCTGGCACCGCCGTTTGGCTTTCGCTTCCTCTTCTCTATTTTTCATACACTTTATTGGCAATCCCAATCGCAGCCTTTTTTGTGTACCATCTTGCTGGCAAGAAACAAGACGATAGAGTTGCCAAATGGGATTCTTTATATCCGCCGCCTCAAGAGCCAAAACTTAAACATTTTTATGATCCTACGGCATGCCTTACATCCCGCGACAGAACAATTCTAAAAGTCTTCAACAACTGGCCAGGGTACCCCCCGTTCTGGGGGTATCTACGCGAAGTTGTTTTAGGGCGAGATCATGATCGTTGTCAAGTATCAGGCTGTCCTTCAAGGGTCGAGCTACACATACATCACAAAACATCTATAGCCCAAGGTGGAGAACATCTCCCAACAAATCTGGTTACCCTATGCAGTTTTCATCATGCCTTAGAGCCTGATGAGGGCCATGAGAGAATTTGGGGCGAAATAAAAACCCGATATTTTACAATGGTGCGTGCTCATAAAAGGCGTAATCCGTCTTCTCCTGGATATCACGCGGTTCGTGCACATGTGCGCCGATTAGAACTTGTTGAAAAGACAGAGCTATCAGCTATTAAAGATTACTACGGGTTAACCTGTCCTTCCTGCAATAGTAGTAACATCCATATCACCGTCGATAAACATCACCATCGGGTTTATGCGAAATGCTCCCATTGCGGAGAGGACTGGGTTGGAACAAGACAATTGTCAGAGGAAACAGGTCCTAAACTTGCTGAGTTGTTGAAAGTTACCAAGAATAAAGGCTGTTGGGAGCCGCGTTGGGATATGCTAGAAGCGCGCAGCGATTCAACATTCAGGCGACTAAAAAAAAGTATTTCAAAACCTCGTACAATCCGTAAAACCATAAAGACGAAAAAGGATAGTGCGCCGATATGCCCGAAATGTGGCAGCAGGATGTGCCTTATTAAACCTAAGAGAGGTGACCACTGGAAGGCATTTTGGGGCTGTTCAAAGTACAAGATAACGGGTTGCAAAGGGAAAATAGACGCATAATTTACTATGATAATG
>JAEORY010000428.1 GCA_016840645.1 Candidatus Borrarchaeota archaeon
TGTGATTATGTTATTGAAAATGGTGCCTCTAGGGCAAAGTTCTTTGATGCAGACGCCGTTGTCGTAGATGAGAGAGTCCGTCTTAAGTGTCAAGTGCCATTATGCCCATCTTTCGGAATAAATCTCTGCTGTCCGCCTAAAAATACTCCTTCTGTGGACGAATTTCGCGTTATGTTAGCGAATTATAATTTTGCAATACTAATCCAAGTAGATACTCCCTTGAATGAAGAACTAGTAAAGATTATTCAAAGTAATGAAAGTGTAAGTGAAATTTACGAGAATCAATCCTATTTTGAAAACCGAAAAGATACTCTTGACAAGGGACAAATAAACCTCCATAAAATTGTGAATAAGGTAGAAGCAAAAGCATATTCAATGGGCTTTTATTTCGCGACAGGATTTATAGGTGGAAGTTGCAAGTTATGCTCTAAATGCGTAACACAACAATCAGGAGAGGCCTGTAAACATCCATTTCAAGCTCGCCCATCAATAGAAGCTGTTGGCATTGATGCCTTTAAAACTGCGAAGAACATTGGCTTCGAACTAAGCCCGCTAAAGGATAATTTAGTTCGATGGACAGGATTGATTTTGGTAGACTAATTTAAATTGATTGAGTCCTCTTCGTCTACCCGTTTTTAAATTCGTTTCTAAATGTTGATCTAATTAGATTTCATTTTTTTCTGGTTTCTTTTTCATAAAACTATGGAGAAGGTATTCATCCTCTGAAGGAAGATAGCCCATACGCCCCAGGTAGAATTTCACAGCCAGTTTTAGTATATCATCTCTGGTTGCATTCAATTCGAAATCTGTTATCGATTTGTCTAGCATTTCTACTAACTCATCTTCAAGTTCAAAAGTAATTTTCACTTTGTTCACCATTTTTTTTCTGCATTTAATTCGCTATATCTATGTAGTTATCTTTTCTTGCTTAAGGATTTTCTTAGCACTATATTTCAATATATTACTGGAATAAAGAAAGGTGCTTTTTTTAAAATGGCACCTTCTTTTTGGAGAGCGATATTAAATCGAAATACCTAATGTATCTTCGGCCTGCATTTTTACGCTCTTATATAGGTTGTAATATTCTTCATTGGGTTTTATTGTCCTTATATCAAAGCACTCTTTGAATTTCTTACCCTCTGGTGCTGTTTTTCCATCATAAATTGAAAACTTTTCATTAAGAATACTATTGACGAGATTATTCGCATTTTCACGTGTTATTTGTGCCTTAGATATTGCATGAGCCAGTTCAGCTGTAAATCGGGCTTCTAATACACCAGGCCGATCTTGATATTTATTAAATGCAGCAAAACAGCTTTCTATAAATGCACATCCAGAGACCGTATGCATTAGCGTGACAGGAACCATCTCCCAGAATAACATTTCTGTACAAGGACCTGCAGCACCGCCCGCAGTTCCACCAATTAGTAATCTCGAATTTCTGCTTAAAGCTTGCATTGCGATAGAATGTGCCCATAGCATTTTTCTTAATTGTGAAATCTCTGGTACTACATCAACATAACGCATATTGTATGGCGTGCCAGTGATTGCAAAAGAATGTCTATGAACTAATTGTCCTAATATCGATCCTGCTACCCTTGCAATAGCTACCCCTTCTGGTCCTCCGGCATAACCTCCCATAATAGCGGTATATAAACCACAAATAAGAGCATCATATCCAACAAGATGGACGACTTTTGAAAGTGCCTGATAGTCTGTTTTTAAATCAGATGCAATTGCAACCAGATGTGAGTCAGTCCTGCGAAGGCCACCTTCTGTAGAACTTGCTGCAATTTCTGCTAAACATGTAACGCTTGTTTCGGTACCAAGAATAGACAATCCAGGTCTTCCTACTCTTCTAAGGGCCTCACGAACTAGTGCTATTTCGTATTTTCCAGCCTCCACTTCCAATGGCGCGCCAGCTTTAATTGGTCTGCCATATACTGTAGTAAGAGAACCTTGGTTGAAATAATCAGTTAAAGGATCTTGTGTGAAGGCAACTGCTTGTTCCAGAAAGATATCTTCACTAGTGGGCTGACCTAATCCTCCTGTTTGAATGAGTGGTGGTAATGAATCGCTTATGGCTCTCCACCTCATAACACGTGTATCCTTTTCTTCCCCCATTACGACTTCGCCAGGCAATCTTTTTAGCATTTCTTTTATTTCAGCCTCTTCAAAAATGATCCGTCGAGATGTTGAAGTACATAGCATGCCAACCTCAAGTGCTAACTCTAATCCTGCCTCAAAAACCTCATCTGCCAATGTGTTGTCATTTGGGATAGGCTCTTCTGGAGTGCATTTGAGGTTATGTTCCATAACCAATCTGTTTACGGTCGCTGAGAATATATTTAAATCAAAATCAGTTTCCTTACAGACTGGACCTTCTTCAACTCGATCTAAAACTTCCCAAATCGTAACCAATGATACTACCTCCATTGAATGTGTGTTCGAAATATCTGTCCAATTTATAAAGTGCTTGCCTAAGTAACAAAATGTAATAATATCCTTTCTAATATTTATAGGGTCTATAAGGTGAATTTATGCCTGCAGATGACTTAAAGAATCTAGAAGAGGCTATAATCGACGGAAATAAAGAAACTGCAATTCAAACAATAGAAAAAGCAATTGCTAATGAAATCGCTACTGAAGAGATTTTCAAACACGCAACAAAAGCCATTCAACTAGTAGGTGAAAAATTTGCATTGATGGAACTCTTCCTCTCAGACATGATGCATTCTGCCGAGGTAATGAAAGCCGTTTTTAAGCTTCTAAGACCACACCTATTACAAGAAGAAACACTAACTGAAAAAGGTACTGTTGTTATTGGAACGGTAAAAGGTGATATCCATGATATTGGCAAAAATATTGTTGTTGCCATGCTGGAGGGAAATGGTTTCAAAGTATACGACATTGGAGTTGATGTACCTCCAATGACCTTCGTTGAGAAAGCAGAAGAAGTTAAGGCAGATGTGATCGCTGCTTCATCTTTGTTATCAACTACAATGCCCTACCAGCAGGATATTATACGCTTTTTAGATGATCTTGGAACACGCTCACGTTATAAAGTTATCGTTGGTGGCGCACCAGTCACGGCTGAATGGGCAAACAAAATCGGTGCCGACGGTTACGCTGAGAATGCTATGAAAGCGGTTGATATGGTTACAAATTTGTTAATATGAATTAACTGTTTTCCTGAGCATTTAAAGTGAAAGCAAATTTCAATGCCGACATAAAAGCCTAGTTGATTATTTACCCATACTCCGAAGAAGAATCGACTTCTCGGTAATTTTTTGTTGACTAAATCGAGATTCTCACAAAAATGTTAGGGTTTTGTCTCAAATGAAATCAAGGTGAGATGATTTCAACTCATATATTAAGAAAGGCATAATAACTTATTATTAGCCAATAAGACATTCAAACAGTCCATAAGGATTCCTAAACTTAGCAGGTGATTATTCAATTTTTTAACATGATCATGTCAATTATATAAATCTTATCTCGACAAAATTAACATAAAGTATTTAAGTCTGAGACACATACCTCATTGCGGTTGAAATACTATTGAAAGTGAGCACACGAGGTGAATTGATATGGGACTTCAACCACATGAGTGGTTAATGCGGTTAATTCTTGCTGGTGTAGTATCTGGTGTTTGCACGGTCTTAGCTATATTTGCAGTCATTACAGTACCTGTACCTGTTGCACCGGGTGTGAGTGCATTCTATATTGCAGCGGCGGTATATGTTCCCTTTGCACTTTGGTTTGGGATATGGGGTGGACCAATTGCAGGTTGGGTCAGTTGTTTCATTCTAGGGATTTATAGCGGATTCCCCTTATGGTTTAGTGCTTTATGGGCAGTAGCTGATATCATTGAAGGTGCTGTTCCCTTGATAGCGTTTAGAACCTTTAGAGCCGATCCCGATTTACGTGAGAGTGAAAACAAAGGGAAATCATGGGCAATGTATTTCATCTTTGGTGTAATCCTTGCCTCTCTTCTCTCTGCATTGTGGGGTGGCTATACCCTTGCATGGTTCCTAGGCTTACCACCTGCAGCAGCGTATATTGTCTTCCTTGGATGGTTCTTAGGAGATATCATTGTTTTAACTGTGATTGCTACGCCTATGTTGTACTTCT
>JAEORY010000429.1 GCA_016840645.1 Candidatus Borrarchaeota archaeon
GATTGATGTATCTCGCCAAATTATGGATCGAGTATGGCTGATGACAGACCAGATAAGATGGAAGTGTACCGTGGATCGAAGTATTGACATTAAAGGCGTTTGATGCGAAAATCTTGAAATCCAATTTGTGGTGAGTGTAGCTCAACAGGTTAGAGCACTGGACTGTGGATCCAGAGGTTGGGGGTTCGAGACCCCTCACTCACCCCACTTCCCCACTCCATTCTCAATAAATCAACATTGATGATCATCCAGGAAAAGAATCATCTTCACCTGAAAATTAGATTTAACAGCACTGAGCATAACGCTTGACGTTTAACGCAAACGGTTACATATTCCAGGAGAGAATTCATGAGTAAAAAAAAGATGCCTCCGCTTCATCCGGGAGAAATTCTTATGGAGGATTTTTTAAAGCCGTTGGGATTAAGCCAGAATAGGATGGCTCTGGACATCCGTGTGCCTGCCCGAAGGATAAACGAGATTGTCCAAGGAAAGCGCAGGATCACGGCTGATACCGCCCTACGATTGGCTAAATATTTCAACATGTCCGCAAGATTCTAGCTGGGCCTTCAGACAGACTATGACCTAGATGTTGCAGAGGATTGGTTATCTGATCGTTTAGATAAAGAAATTCAGGTTTACAATCAGACAGCCTAATTAATCGCTATTTTTTGATTTGATTTCAGCAAACCGCTCCCTTGCATCATCCACCTCAGCTATCCCCGGGTCAGCGTCTTCATCGCGGATAAATATCTTGAAGAGCGAAGTGTAATTTTAGAAACGAGAAATCATTTTGGCCTTATTGATCTAATCATTCATACCGCAAAAAATCCACCGGATTGGTGAGGGCAGCCCTGATGGATTGATAACTGACTGTAAACAGTGCAATTACAAATGCCGCGAGGGCAGATAACACGAAGGGCCACAATCTTAAGTTCATCCTGTAGGCAAAATTCTGGAGCCATTTCGTCATCATTAAGTAAGCCACAGGCCAAGCAATAATGTTGGCCACAAACACCCATTTCGTAAATTCTCTGGAAAGCAGCACAAAAACATTGAACTCGGAGGCCCCCAGGACTTTTCGAACGCCCATTTCTTTTGTCCTTTGCTGAGCTGTGAATGCAGCCAAGCCGAATAACCCCAAGCAGGCAACAAAAATGGAAAGAACCGCAAATACCAAAAAGATAGTCCGCATCTTTGCTTCACTCTCATAGAGGAGATTGATCTGATCATCTAGAAAGCGATATTCAAACTCCTCTTCCGGAAATGTCTCCACCCATTTCTGTTGAATAAAATTCAGAGTTTCTCTGACATCACCCGGTTGGATACGCACGGAAATGATCCGCAAACGATTAGGATCGAGAATAAGTGCAAAGGGTTCGATGATCCGGTGCAAAGATTTGAAATGAAAATTTTCCACGACACCGATGATCGTGCCTTCTTTGAATTCCTCGGGACTGATGGCTCTGTTGAGCTTTGTCCCCACAGCTTCCTCGGGCGTGTAGCCAATCCCTCTGGCAGCCGCCTCATTGATCAAAAGGGCTCCCTGGATATCTGTACCGAACTCTCTGGAGAATTGACGCCCCTGGATCACACGAAACTTATAAGTGTCCACGAAATCGTAGTCTGTAGTCATATAAATGAGACTATAGAGATCATCGGAATTTCCCCGTTTAAAGACAGTATCAGAGAATATGGAGCTACCCGGGATATTCGAAGAACCGGAGACAGATATTATACGTACATCATCCATTAATGTGTTGCGAAAAAAATCTATATTCTGGCGAACCGCTTGGCTTTCTGTGGTGATGAGGACAACGTTTTCCTTGTCGAAACCAAGCGATTTATTCTGAATATACTGCATCTGTCCATAAATGATGAGTGTGCCTATGATCAGAGTGATGGAGATGACAAATTGGAGGACGGCCATGCTTCTTCGAAAAACCGACTTACCCGTTCCGGACAAGGCACTCCCTTTCAATACTTTAGCCGGTTCAAAAGCTGTAATGTAAAATGCAGGGTACAGGCCGGCTAATAATCCCGTGAGAAGAGTGATCCCGATTAGGACAAGCGAGTTCAGCGACATGAAAAGCAAGCCCGCAGATAAGTGTTTGTTCGCAATAGTGTTAAAGACAGGGATAAACACTTTGATCAAAAGCACTGCCAGAATCAGCGCAATGAATGCCAAAAACACAGATTCGCTCAAAAACTGTCGCCAGAGCTGATGTTTATGGGCTCCGATCGTTTTGCGGATCCCCACTTCCTTGGCTCTCTTATTGGCCCGGGCTGTGGACAGATTCATAAAATTGATACAGGCAATCACGAGTATCAAGATGGCGATCATCGAAAAAATATAAACAGATGTTATGCTGCCCTGCGGCTCGATTTCGAACTGTTCCGCCGGTTGAAGATGGATATTCAGGAGAGGCTTCATTTTCAGTTGAAAAACATCGTTGATATCGGCTTCAGGTCCAAGAAACGCAGTAAATTCGGAAGCCATATATTTGGTCAAAAATGCGGGAAGCTTCTTCTCCAGATCAGCGGCAGAGACCCCTTTTTTCAGGAGCACATAGGTGTGAATAAAATTATTGAACCAGGGAGTTAGCCTTTCATCCGGGTAAGTCGAGATGGATCCCAGCATATCAAAATGGACGTGGGAATTTTGGGGCACTTCTTCCAATATGCCCGTAATCTGGAAATCTGTCATTTGTTCATTCCAGTCGATTGTCAGCGACCTGCCGATGACATCATCCATGCCAAAATATTTGATGGCCTGCTCACGAGTTAACACGATCGATCGGGGTTGAGTGAGAGCGGTCTGCGGGTCACCTTCCTCCAGCCGAAAATCAAAGACTTCAAATATAGAATTGTCTGTAAAAATCAGATTCTGTCTGTGGAAAGTGTTTTTATGGTCTTTAATGGAAAGTTCATTTCTATCCAAACGGACAAAATTCTCGACCTCGGCGTAATCTCCGACCACTGCCGGCCCGTATGGCCCGGAAGTTATGGGGGCTTGACTGTGTATTTCTCTGAAATCAACTTTTCTTTCGATGCGATAGATCTGTTCGGCATTTTGATGGAACCTGTCGTAACTCAGCTCATCCTGCACCCAAAGATAGATCATCAAACACGCGCCCAGACCGATCGCCAGCCCAAATATATTGATAAAGGTGTAAAGTTTATTTCGAAACAGATTTCGGAGTGTTATTTTGATATAATTTGTGAACATTATGCCATCCTTTTTAATTCTATCTTTATTATAAGTTACGAAAAATTGATAGAGAGAGTTTTTCCTGGGGATTATAAAACCGTAATTTAAAGCGATTCGAGCGATCCATTCCATCCTATTCATTCTAAAATGTCTTTCGCTTCGGATATTGTGGCATGATTCTAATTTTGTTGACATAGATTGCCAGATTTGATTGAATTATCATCAAATCAAGAGGGTTTCTTTTTGAGTAAAAGGAGGTTTTCTATGAAGAGAAAGTTATTAGTCGTATTATGGGGTCTGGTTTTTTGCCTCTGTACCATAGCTGCCTCGGCTCAGACTGAAGAGAAGAAAGCACAATCTTATATTGTTATTGAATTTGTCGTAAAGCCAGGAAAAACAGCAGATTTTGAGGTAGCTTATAAGGAAAGCCTAGAAGAATGTAGAAAGCAAAATTATTACCTGCCAATTTATGTTTATTGCATGGAATTTCCCCATTATTATGCTTTTTATCCTGTCCCGTTATATTCAGGTTTAGATGACTTTTTTGCTACCTACGCTGACTATGCAAAAAAAATTGGGATGGAAAAACTCCAGAAAATACATGAACGTGAGTATGCCTCTATCGAATATTACAAGATGTTCTTAATCCGCTATAGAGAAGACCTCTCACTTCATCCAGAAATTCCAAAGAATAAGTTTGAGCAGGAACAGTTCACCCATTGGGGTTTATGCTATATTCGACCTGGTAAAGAGCAGAAGTTTGAGGAAAGCTTCAAAGCTCTCAAAAAAATGTACAAAGAAAAAAAACTGAAAGATATTGATTACGGCTGGGATATGTATGTTGGAGATATTGGAACAGAAATGCCTTTTTATTTTTTCTCCGAAAGTGGAAAGAGCAAAGCTCACTTCTGGACTCAGG
>JAEORY010000430.1 GCA_016840645.1 Candidatus Borrarchaeota archaeon
AGACATAACTGGGGTAACCACACCCCTGACAGGACTCGAGCGCATCTAGATAGTTATCGTAATACTCAATCGAACACATTTCATCATCGTCTGCGTTAGTGCCATCAACCCACTCCATACCATACGGGTCAAAAAACTCAACATCATCATGCTGGTGACAATGCTTGTTTATTTGACGAAAAATCCGTGGAAATGCCGTTTTTGGATACGCATAACGCATACTTGCTGGCAAAACAATTTTTTGTTCAAGATTAGGCATCATAAAGTAAATTATAGTTTAAATTGCACTAAAAATCAATAATATGATTTTTTTGAAACGCTGCGTTCGTTAGAATTTCTTATGAAGCTGATAAATTATTTTCTATACCACACTTGTGGACATTTATCTCATCGGTTAATACAATAGAGCACTAATTTTAGAAAGGATGATTATGAAAAGACATCTTACCACTTTTATTTTTTTAAGCTTCATCAGTTACACTCTCACTCTTTTTAGTCAAGACGTTTCGCGTGTCACTTCGGATGAAATGCGCCTTCCATTAGTTAAGGAGATGATCGATGCTCCCATTGAGATTCAAAACGCGCTACAAAGTTATCATGACACCAGAGAATTCAAAAAATCGCCTCAATACTTTTTCCAACATCCAAACGAATATTTTGAGACCAGAATTGAAACTTTGGAAAACTTAATCAGTTACTTATCAGACGACTTTGCAGATTTGAAACAAAGAGCTGAATACAAGCTCGCCTACTATAAAAAAATTCCTAGCATGATGAGTGACCATGCCACCCGCTTTGAACTAGCCGATTACGGGATTAAAACAGAGCATTCACGCCTCAACGATAACTACTGGTTTGAGTACCTGGACCCCCTTCATCGTATTGGCCCAGAAGTCAAAGTCCATATTGACACATGGCTGTCGACCAGCATTCCGAATTACTTCATTTATTTAGAAACTGTGGAGTACGACCCCCTTCTCAATCAGTTTGCACCCTTTAAACATCAGGTAATTTATTACTTGAATGAAGAGGAACGGGCACCGCACCTTTTGTCCTTCGAAGACGGCGTGTGCTATTTGAATAATGAACCTTTTGATACTGGCGAAAGCTTCTCTCTTCATTCTGACGAGCCAGGATTAGCCATTTTTACAATCGGCACAGATCATGAAGTCTATGTCAACAGTCATATCAAGTATAAAATCCACCACTCTAGTGAATTTGCCGGAAGTGAAGTTGTTAGCGCTGGTGAATTGAAAGCGGCAAACGGGATGATCTTAGAAATCTCGAATAAAAGTGGACACTACTCTCCTAAACATCGAGAAATGATGGTCATGTTAAAAGTCTTTAACGAAAAGCTTGGAGACCTTTCCAATATTCAACTTGTCATGTTCCAGTACGACAAAGCTGGAAAAAAATACTTCAAACAATTTGCAACGTTTAATGCTCAAGAATATCTGAATACCAACGGCATGACTCCGGCATTGTGTGCAACCGGAAACTGGAATCCACTCCACGTTGCTGTCTGGAACAATCACATAGATCTCGCTCACCAAGTCATCTTTCCGGAACAATTAGAAGAGCAAGATTTCCAAGGGAATACTCCCCTTCATCTAGCTGTTATTCAGGGTCATGAAAATTGGGTGAAAGCACTGTTAGATGCTGGCGCCGGTCTTACCGTTCAAAACGAACTGGGTGAAACCCCGCTACATATTTCTTGCAAGAGTGGGAATGAAGATATCGTTCGACTGCTGCTTAGTAAGATGCATTATGTCGACCTCAGGAACCACAAAGAGCAAACACCTTTACACTACGCAGCCCAATCGGGATCGTGGTCTCTTTACCAACTTTTGATGGATCATGGAGCTAGCAATCGGGCGTACGACGAAGATGGGAACCACCTCCTCCACTTCGCCGTCTATAAAGGCAACTATGAATTTGCCAAAAGATTACTTAAAACGGATCTTCTCTCTCAACTCTTCGTTCCCAACCGCCGCAATGCCTCTGTTCTTCACTCCGCCGCTGCCTTCGGGGACAGAAAGACAATGGAGCTTGTTCTCAACTTTGGATTTGATTTGTTACAAAAGGACTATAAAGGACGAACCCCTCTGCATTTTGCGGCAAAATTTGGAAATGCTGAGACCACATCCTGCCTAATTGAGCTTAATGACAAAGAAATTTTGAATGCCAGGACAAACCGTTCATTAACGGCTTTTCACTATGCCGCGGAGCACCTTCCACTTGAATCAGTCAAACAATTCATGGAATACGGCGCTAAAATAAACGCTGTTGACTATAAGGGAAGAAGCGCCTTGTTTTATGCAATCGATGGCCGCTCAGTCAACTCGCTGCGCAACTTAAAGTACCTACTCTGCCATGGTGCTTATACTCACATTTTCAATACAAACGGTCAAGCGCCCGTTCACTACGCAGCATCTCGTGGTTCTATCAGCTCTCTTAGGCGGCTGCTGAGCTCATCCAATGACTTAAATCTTCCCGATTCACAAGGGAGGACAGCCTTAGATATTGCCAAGCTAAAGAATTTTCGTGTGATGACACGTTATCTGACTGAACACGGGGAATAATCCTTTTTACAAATTTTGTTTTCTTTTAGGGTGAAATTTGGAGGTTATGCTTATGTGTTTTTCTGCCGAAGCGAGTTTTTCAGCGGCGGCTTTATTAGCCGCTGTTGGATACGCAACAGTCTCAGATACAAAGAATAAACAGGAGCTTTGCCTAGCGGCTATCCCCTTCATTTTTGCCATGCAACAATTTGCCGAGGGGCTCCTCTGGGTTGCCATTACGTATGACATGATGAATTCTGTGCTGGGGCTCATTGGGAAGTACATCTTTTTATTCATAGCCTTTGTTAATTGGCCGCTCTGACTACCCATGTCATTTTATTTAACTGAAAATCAGACATTTAGACGCAATATTATCGGAGCATGTTTCATTGCTGGACTCATATTTGTTATTTGGAATTTGACGATTGCGTCCGGTAAACCAATTGAGGTCGAAATTGTGGGTCACAGCATTCAATACAGTGCCTATGACCCTGCAGCCCATGCAGAGTTTGTTTTGATGCGATTTTTCTACGTCGCCGCGGTCTTGATCCCCACATTTGCCTCCAGTTATCGCTATATGTGGATCTTTGGGTTAGTAGCGACCGCCACCTTCTTGATGGCCGAATATTTTTACCACCTTACCTTTACATCGGTCTGGTGCTTTTTTGCGGCAGTCGCTAGTGCTACGCTTTTCTTAATTCTCCGCGCAAACCGAAGGTACAGCCTCTAGCTAGTTATCTCACCAGGTAAGCAAAGTGGAGGATTTCAAACCCTATACTTCTCTTTGCTTCCCTGCTTGACTTTCCCTTTACAAAAAATCCTTTTCCTAGGAAAATATTAAAAGATTATGTTCGAATGGATTCAAACAATTAAAAATTCTAGTAGTCAAACCAAGTGGTTTTACTTTCAGTATGTGGTTTATGTCATTTTGATGATCCTAACTACAATATGGGCTTACGGGCGCCTTGACTTTGTTCGCAGCTACAAAGTTCAACAAGAACAAGAACTTAACACAATTGAAAATCAATAATATGGACCAATCAACCACCGGCATAACAAAGCCAGACTACCACACACATGAAGAGTTCCAAAACCGGTCGCGCAAGCTACAAGAAATCCGTGATTTAGGGATTGACCCCTATCCCCACAAGTTCCCCCGAACCAATCCTGTCAGAAAGTTGATTGCAGAATATGGAGAATTCGAGCTGGGCAACAGCGAAGATGCTGCCTCAGGGAACTCTCCATCTGTATCAGCTGCTGGGCGCCTGGTCCTATTCCGCTCCATGGGAAAAAATGCCTTTGCTCAGATTCAAGGACAAACAGGACGCATTCAAGTCATGTTTAACCGCGACCTGACGGAAGTTGAGGGACTCTCCTCAGATTCTGAAATCGCTCCATGGAAACAGATCGAAAAGAAATTAGATCTTGGAGATATCTTAGGAGTTGAAGGGCATTTGTTCCGGACAAACAAGGGGGAGCTAACTATTTATGTCAAAAAACTGACAATTCTCAGCAAAACCCTCCTTCATCAATATTGGAAAAAATAGCCCCGGGATG
>JAEORY010000431.1 GCA_016840645.1 Candidatus Borrarchaeota archaeon
ACAAAGCCTTAGAACTTTCTCATAATGCTTTCGAGCGATATCACTTGCTAGGTCGATGGCAAGATCAAAAGTATAAAAAATCTATGATAGAGAGTGTATTTATATACATCCAGGCATTTCTGCGTATTGCAGATGTTCAAATAAATAAATACATAGAAAGAGCTGAAAAAGAAGTTAAGTCTATACTTAAACAAGCTTATAATTTTCAAGGAATTATCCCCAGAGAGGCAGATGTAAAAGCCAAGTTATGCCTTTTTGACTTTTTTGACGAGCAACGAAAGAAGCTCAAGCAGGAAGATCCAACCTCAATAACTGATTTCTTGACATGTAACTTTCGAAAAATCTGGGAAATGGATATAAATGCCAGAGAGAAAAAAAAAGAAGAATGGCTTCAGGATGCGAAGGACTATTGTCCGAACATTCTGGATATTGCATTGAATCGGGATGCAATTCATAGTTTAAATAAACCTGTTTTAATGGAAATTGAACGACTTGGAAAAAATAAAAATTATGCAAAAATAGTCGAGTTGCTACGACCTCTAGCTGAGCAAGGGAAGCAAATCCTTATCTCGCCCCTAGAAAAGGAACTTGCATTTAAATGGCCAGGAAAACCTCCCGGAACAAAACAAGTTACTGTTAAACCTCAATGCGAAATTGCTTATGCCCAGTACAAGAAACGTAATTACGAAGGGGCGATTAAATCTTTTGATGAAGTTCTCAACCGAGATCCAATGAACTCAACCGTTTTAGAGTGGAGAGGGTATCTTAATGCGAGATCAGAACATTACTCAGAAGCAGAGCGTGATTTAGGAATACTAGAGCGTAGAAAAATGGGAAGTAATGTAATCAAATGGAATTTAATGTGTGTTCATTATAAGCAGAAGAAATATCAGAGAGCATTTAGAGAGCTATCTGGAATAAAATCACCTGAAAGTAAAAGGCTTTTGCAGGGCCTTGCTATACATGCTGGCGAATCCGAATACATAATCTCAGATATTATTTCAGAGCTTGACCTTCGTATTTTAGGTTTAGGGTTTGTAATGGCATATGATAAAGTTAATCTACCGCAAGCCGAATCCTATTTAAGCAAAATAATCTCATTAGGCCAAAGATTAATCGATGATTTTCAACCTTTTCCGGAAAATGAGCCTCTTGATGAAGAAGACGTTGCAAGAACTCTATCCTATTTTACAAGATATGAATTATTTGAAGAGGGCATAAGACACTTCTCTGCACGAATATCAAACCGACAAAAGGGATGGCATATCTACAAGGCATTTGGCTGTTTATGTGAGCTAGCTGGAAAAATAAATGATGCTTATGATTGCTATTCTAATTTTTTTAAGACAATTATTGGAATCGCTGGCCTAAAATATCTTAAGTATGTAGCCCTTCGTGAACTCTTAGACCTTTGTGTAAGACATGACAAACTACATGAAGAAGGAAAAACGCTCTTGGCTGATTATGGTTATTTGATAAGTGAGGAGGAACTTTCCGATATTTCTGAGAGTATCAGCAAACACGAAAAAAAATCTATCTTAGAAGATAAAAATGGTGAGATCAAAATAGAAGTTGAAGAAAAACAAAAAGATGAAAGTGAAATC
This sequence comes from Candidatus Borrarchaeota archaeon, assembly GCA_016840645.1. The sequence continues at coordinate 1,605 of JAEORY010000431.1, forward strand.
GAAGCCGATGCAAAGATAAATTATTTAAACAGTAGGTTAGCAGATCTTACAACCCCCGGCCAAGTTAAAGGTAGAAAAGAAAAACTCACTGAGTATTGCTCAAATATAAGAATTGTCTACAATTCACAGATAGGTGGGGAAATTGCCTCTTCAACAGAGCAAATTATAGAGTTATTATGCGCTTATGCAGACCGGAAACAAGATGAAGGATCAATTAACTTAATAAATGAGGCAGATTCTATTTATTACAAACTAATTGAAAAAGTTAGATCCTTGGGGCAAGAGGCTGAGATAAAGCTTCAACTTATAAAGCGTCTTGGTACTTGTATTGGCCAGGCACAGCGTAGACTTGAAACGGCACCAGAACCAAAGATCAAAATTCTTAATCCTTCATTGGCCCCGGATTTAGTTCCGACATCATTAGTAATAGAAATTCTAAATCCAAGCGAACATTATATAGAAAATCTCCTTCTTGAATTAAAATTTGAAGCAGGCATATTTGAATCTCTGGGAAGTGAAAAAGTGCAACTTAGATCCATTCCTCCTCAAGAATCAGAAGTTGTTAAGTTCCCAATCCTAAGAGTAAAAGAAAATAATGAAGAATCCTTTTGCCTTACTTATAAGTTCAGAAGTCGTGAGAAAGAACATGCTTCAAAGCTCTTAAAATTTAAAATTCCGACAAAAGCTTTTAATGATATTCCATCGCGTTATATCCATGGCCGCGAGTTATTTCTCAGCGATCATTTGAATTTTCATGGCAGAGAAGATGATATTCAAAACTTTTTGAAATTCCTCCCTCCTTTGGGACAGGGCAGATTCATATTCCTAGATGGTCTAAGGCGCGTGGGTAAGACCTCCTTAATCAATTTCCTTCTGCCTCTGTTGCCAGAAAATCTTGCACCAGTCAATATCACTACAGATGAAATAAGTACCAAATCTGGGACATCTGATTTCCTTTACGAAATCTGCGAAAGAATTGCGAGAGTGCTTAGCGACGATAAAGACGTCAAGCCTCCTTCAACAAAAAGCGAATTTGATCAGAATCCAGCTAAAGCGTTCAAGGATTGTTTAGAAAACTTTAACGAACTTTACCCAGATCGGAAAATTCTTCTTATCCTCGATGAATTTCAAGACATCGTCAAATCTATCAGAGATTACGAAGAGGAGGGGAAACCAGGTTTAGATGAGACTCCGTTGAATCTCTTAAGAGCAAATGTCACTAGTGGCAAAATTCATCTTCTCTGTACAGGCTCTATTAGATATCGTCTTTTAGGTAAATACTTCAAACATAGGTTATTCACTGCACTGAATAAGCGATATCCTCTTTCATTTTTAAGTGAATCTGCAACTAAAGATGTACTCCAAAAACCGGTTGAACAAGATGGAGTTATTTTTTCAGAGAAGGCCAAGGAAAGGGTATGGAAATTGACACAAGGATATTCTGAATTCATTCAAAAAATTGCTGACTTGAGTATAGAAATACTTAATAGAGAGAAGAGACTTGTAGTCGCACAACAAGATATTGATGAAGTTGTGGATTCCTTCGTGAAAGAGGACGTTAATTTCCAATGGTGGTGGGATGATAAATATTTAAAGGAATCCGAAGAGCAGGTGATGCAAAGATTTCTAGAACTGCAAGAATCTCCTGGTCAGGGAGTTATTTTGGATACGCTTAGAAAAGAATTCAGCTTTTTGGGCGGTGAATTTGATAGTGCAATAAATAATCTTTTGGAACAGCAAATATTAACCAGAAAAAACGAAAACTATATCATTAAAGCTGAATTATTAGAGCGGTGGCTTGTTTCTTGGTTGGAGCGGCGTAAATCAACACTGGCAACTTCGTTGAACTATTGTGTATTAGGAATAGATCACGAGAATTTAGTTAAAACATTAACTGAAAAGTACAAGACTAAAACAGGAAAAAATATCCTGCCAGAGACAACGCTTGAAAATGCAATTAAAGAAATCGTGAGCGAGTGCGAGACTTTTGGGACAATAGTGGATTATCTTTCGGTAGCGTGTTTTCAGTATTCAATTTATCATAAAGACGAATTAGTATATTATAGAGTGAACCCGAAATTTCGCTGTGAAAGGCCTATTATAACTGGAAAAGATGTAAGCGATGATGTAATAAGAAGAGAGGTAAAAAAGAAACTAGAAGAGGAATTATTAGCCAAAAGAGCTACTATCAACACAGTCATCATTGTATCAGGAGATGGCTATTTTATAAGTACATTGATCGACTTGCGAAGAGAAGGTAGACGTGTTTTAATTCGAGGTTTCGATAGCAATACAAATCGAGAACTCAAGAAAGAAGCAGGTAGGGATTTTACGCCTCTAGAGAATATAATTAAAACTGATAAACTATTAAATAGGGTTCGCTGAAAAAAGCATTTAGGTTCATTTTCTTATATTGTTCGTTTCAGAGATTTTATCATCTTTGATTCTGTTTTTCTGCCTATCTCATTTTGTTCATGCCTTGTTGACCGCTGCCTTCAGATTCATCGCCAG
>JAEORY010000432.1 GCA_016840645.1 Candidatus Borrarchaeota archaeon
CCTGGATTAAGTCGCTAGTATCTACTGGCTGAAAGGAAGAATATCATTCCTATTAAACTTAACGAAAGCCATCTACGTCGGCTTTGCCAGACCGATAGTTTTTCTATTCCGAATGACGAAATTGTTTTCTTTGGACTTCGTGGGTGCCTGCCTGGTGATGACGATAATAACGAGTTTCAGACTGAGCAAATTCTTATTATGGGAGAGATCGACTACGTCCATCCGTGCTGGGCACTTGAACTTGCAGAAAAATTAATAAATTAAGGGCTTAAGCCTTGTATGTGACATTTATGTTCGATGCTAAGGCCTGAGCCCATTATTGAGCCAAGACTCAAAAAATCAGATTTCACCAATTCTTAGAGGAGGGTACCATGGACTTTGAATTTCATTATTACATCACAGGGATCATAGCCGGACGGGCAGGGTTCAGTGAGAACGACGCCAAAATCATAGGTTATGCGTCACAATTCGTGGACGACAATGATGTGATCCTTAGCGTCGAAGATAGAAAAGACGAGAAGGTTTACTCCAATTACATCAGCCAGACCATGGATATCCTGAAACCCAAAAAGGCCTTGATGCGGATCTATCCCATCTTTCACTTTGTGCCTGGAAATCCTGCGGCTGAGTCAGCTCGACGAGGTGACGGCAAAATGCACATTTTGAATACAACACCGGACAATGATATTGCCAATGAAATGCTTTCAAATGCATTTAAAGCCTCACCCGACATCCGACCTTACCGCATAGGTATTGCCACCCATGCATATGTGGATACCTGGGCACACCAGAACTTCGCGGGTTTCGATGACAGCTTCAATGGAAGTATCCTGAACCCGATTCCAAATGTCGGACACGCAGAAGCAAAACATCATCCAGATTGGGTTAGCCATCGATGGGAGGATGACCGGTTAGTGGAAAGTGATGCTGATAATAATTTGCGATTTATTTCAGCATCAAAGCGATTGTTTGAAAACTACGTTGAGCACCTCGGATCACAAGCCTCATGGGACGATCTTGAAAAAGATCTGCTTTTGACCATGGGACGCTCCAGGCGTGGCGACCAACCTCATGGACAGCCGGAACGTTTGGAGCGCTATTGTAAGATGGCAGAATGGCTTCCCCCTTACGACGAAGATGTTTGGTTTAATGAGGCGATAGAACAAAAAGTTCGTTGGTTTAAGGATTCTCAGGACGGGATTTTGGCCAAATTCACAATCTTTAAGGATCAATATTGGTGGAAAGAAGATGTGAACAAGGAAGACACCCACTGGTTTAAATTCCAGGAAGCGGTTAAAGAGCATCAGGCGTTAGCCTTAGGTCCAGTAAACGAGCAGTGTAAGACTATGGGCATCGACATTCGTATGCTTTGAGAAGCGAAGAAGTCACTGTTCGTTTCTTTTGATTTTATAACAGGGCTCCAGGTGTACTTTTGGATTGTAAAAAGGGAAATTGTTTCCTAAACGAACTTTTAAAAGCAAATTCGTTTTCTTTTATTAATTCCAATATTGTTGAAGCCTAAATAAGAATAGTTTAACTGGCTATTTTCACAATGCCATTCATAAAAAATGTTTTCAGGAGGTAAGTCTTTTTGGAACCAAAGTCCCCTTTTATACGAGGCTTTTTTTGCAATGAGTTATACTATATTATTCAGTTAACATATGCTTTTCAGTATTTTTCGATTTCAATAATGATAAAGATTTGACCCCACATTTATATAATTAATCTGATATTTTCTTAAATCTGGAAAGGAGAAAAGAATGAGCAACATAATACAGTTCATAAAGAACAGGAGCATTCTTTCCCAGTTCTTAGCATTGCTGATAGTTCTGAATTTCTTAGGTTGTGCAAGCGTTCCAAAGGAAGTAGTCGAACTATCCTACACAGTCGGGCAGGATCTAAATGCAGTTCATTTGTCTTACAGACAACTGATTCAGACTCATTTCGATGGGCTTCGAAAACAGGCAACCGACTTTTTGGATAATAAATGGACTCCCGCTTATATAAAGAAATTTATTAAGAAAGGAAAGCTAGTTGAGCGGGCAACTAATTCTGATCCAAATATGGTTCTTCTCGGTGTACGGCTCTGGGCTGAGGTGGCAGTTGAGGAGATCGAAAAAAAGAAAAAAGAATTGCTCGAGCCCATCGAAAAAAATGAAAAAGAACTTCTTAATTCTATTGACGAAGCCTTTGCACAGCTAATAAGCGCTAATGCTGCGATCACTGCTCATTTAAACAGCATTCGTAAGGTAAAAGAGGTGCAGGACGAAGCATTACAGGCACTGAAAGTGAAAGACTTGCGCGACAAGATCAACAATGGGTTAATACTCGCCTCAGATAAAGCAAATGAAGCCATTGAAAAAGTTAAAAAAGCAGAGGGCATCATTGATGACCTAGCTAAGAAAAAGGGGAGATTAATAAATTAAAATAATGGGAGGATATTAAAATGACAGACCAGGAAGATCTTGAAGCAAAAATGAGAGCTGAATTAGAAAAACAGTCGGAAGATGCTGCAAAAGAGACAGATGAGATGTTGAGTGAAGAATTGGATGCTCTGAAAAATGCAACAGCCGCCGACATGGAGAGGCTTAAGCCTAAAATAACGGATAAGGAAACATACGATAAGCTTATTGATGCTGTAAAAGAATCAAACGACAAAAACGAATCAAGGGCACAATTAGAGGCAAGATTGAAGACTTTAGGCACAACAGCCATTAAAGTCGGTAAGGAAGCTGTAAAATTACTTAAGGGTTTTTAATACCTGGTAATTTACCTGTTATTGTCTTGAATGGCACGATTCGCAGAGTTCATCGTTATGTGCTAATGGAGATAGATTATGGAAGAAAGACAAAAAAAACAGATCTCTGGTTTTGTTCGATTCCTTGTGGGTACGGTGGCGGTCAGTATCGTAGTGCCGTTACTTAACTGGCAAATTCAATCTAGAGAAGTTGAAATTAAGGAATTAGAGCAATTGGGGAAGTTTGTTGAGCACGCGCTGAATGAAAATATCGCTGTTCGACAACGATTTGCCGAGTATTTCGCCACTGTTAGTCGATCAGAAAAAATGAGAGACAGGTGGAATAAATACAAGAGTGTTTTAGATAAAGAAAAAAAAGAAACACAAGAAAGAGTTGAACGGCTGGAAAAACAAAAAATTGAAATAGTTGCCCAAACTGATAAAAGGCTTCAAGAAGTAGAGGTGGAACTCCAAAAACTGGAAGAGCAAAAGCGACTTGCGATAGAAGCAGTAGAGAAAGAGAGAATAAAAAATGAGTTGGTTGCAAAACAAACTTCTTTAAAAGAAGCTGTAGCGCAGCGTGCAAGGATAGAAGAACAAGTAGCCCAAGTTCAGTCGGAAATAAAAAATGCCAAAGCAGAATTAGTATTTCCAACCAAGTCTACATTTGCCACTATGAGGGAAAAAATAGGTTGGGTTTACCTTGGCGAATTTGATGACGAACGAAAGGTATGGCTAAGAACTTACTTTGATATTCCGACAAAAGACAACCCAAAAGAAGTAGTTCAAAAGAATATTTTGGTTACAGCGGCTTCAATAAATGTCAGGACCGGGATGCCTAGTAAGTTTGGGAGTTTTCGTGATGTAATTGACGTGTTAAATCAAGGAGAAACCGTTAAAGTCCTTGAAATAGAACCCTGGCAAAAGACAGGATATATTTGGGCACGTGTTAGATATTGAAAATAAAAATTGCCAAAAGAAAAGACTTTGATCCTTGTGCGCTGTGGAATGTACATAATAGAAAATAAATGAAACAATTGAGTATCTATTCAGGTGAAGTGAACTAATTAATTAAAACATAAAGAGGGATGTCCCCTTTTATAAACTTATAAGAAGTCCCTTTCTGATTGAGAATTAAAGCGCCAATTTTTAGCTACAAATTCTTAACCGTGAGGGAAAGTGAAAATCTTTCTAAAAAATCCTACCCTCATATTTTTTTAAAGCCTTATGTTGCTAAGGCTGAGATACATAGGTAACACTTGTGGTATAATAGAAAAAAAGATACCAGAGGAGATTACCTATGAGGAAGAAGGGAGTTAGCTTTTATTTCTTTAGGAGAAAGCCCCTTGTTGTATCAAACAGGTATGAGTGTTGG
>JAEORY010000014.1 GCA_016840645.1 Candidatus Borrarchaeota archaeon
TGGCTATCTAATGCGGTTTTTTAAAAACCTTTACTTTGTAGCGAAACACCATCAGTTTTTAGAGTTTATAAGTTTGAACCTACTAGAATTATGTTTAAGTATTGTTTTTTCTTAAGGTTTTAAAAAGAGAAAACGAGGTGTATTAAAATGAAAAAAGAAGTAGTAGTTTCTGATAAGATCCCAAAGCCAATTGCACCTTATAGTCCAGGCATAAAAGCAGGCAATTTTATTTTTGCATCGGGGCAAGTTGCGTTGGATTCCTTAACTGGAGAAATTGTAGGCGATACAATAGCCGAACAAACAGAACAGGCGTTGAAGAATCTAAGAGACGTTATTGAGGCTGCTGGAAGTTCTTTAGAGCATGTAGTAAAAACCACAGTCTTTTTAAGCGACATGAATGATTTCAAAGAGATGAATGCCGTGTACGGCAAATTCTTTCAAAATAATCCTCCAGCGCGAAGTACAGTTCAAGTAGGTCTTGTTCTAGGATTTAAAGTTGAGATTGAAGCGATTGCTATAATCCCATAAACTGCTTTGCTCAATATAATAAGATCCAACATCCCTTTCTTTTTTACCGCCTCGATAGCATAATTTGCTTATTTCGGAAGTTTTTAGTAAATTAAATGAACTTAATTTATACCTGTGAGGTGTGTATACTCTATCCATAAAGTTGGACAACTATGGACAAAGTTGTCCTACCCCGTCGATAGAGGAAACGGGACGGTTTCGATTTGTAGTTTTAAGAGTAAAGCGCTGATTCGTGCGCTATTAGCATGACGATTGCCCATATAGCCACACTCGGGATCGATGCACTTAAACTCATCATAGGCTATGTTTTTAGCCCGTGTCTTTCTTAGCCCCCTACCTTGGGTATAACACTCTGAACAGATGTGGCTGGTATAGGGGGTGACTATTCTGCTCCCTTTATATTTCGGTAGTAGTCCTTGCTCTTTTAAATCTGAGACCCATTCTAGGAAGGTATCATACAAGTTTTTTCGTTTTGGCATGTAGGTAACTCCAGTTGCTAGTGCTCCCTTCTTTCCACGGGTTGAAATTCCCTGAATACCATCCCAGGCGGCATAACTAGCTCCTGTTCAGCAGTAGCTATCGCTATGAGGTATTTCCCGATTCGATTAAAGTCCGCTCCGATATAGTCTCCGGAAGGGAACGCTAGGGCGTCGAATTGACGATCCCAGGCGGTAATGAATGTTCCTGAATGGACAAAAGCCGAGGGGTCAGAAGCGGTCAGTATTATATCGGCTACTATTTTGTTGGTGGGACCTTTTGGCACATTAAGTCGAATGGATTTTACCTGCGCTCCTCGATTGAGGCAGTCACGAATCTTTGGTGAGGCACATACGCGAAACCAGAAGGTGGCTTTTTTTCTGCCGCGAAGTACACCTTCCTGCAACTGGTCAGGGGAGTAAATAGGGAGTCCCAGCCAGATAGGCTCGCCTCTTTTTAATAATTCGGTCGCCTCTTTATTAGTAAGATACGTGTTAACTTCCTTCCCATTGTTGTTACGCTTCTTTTTTCCCGGATAGGCTTGGCGTTCTATCACGTATTTATTAAAGAGCAGGTTTAGGGGGAGGTGTGACTTAGTTCTCTTTTTGCTTTTATAAGGACGAACCACGCAGTTCTCGGGCGCAAACACTCTCTTAAACTGACCAGTCGCACCTGAGGTGTCATAGATACGTGCGAATGTGAGTGCTACAATCCCTCGAAGCGCTGTAAACAACCGCGTGATCCTGTGGTTCTTTACGGTTTTCAAGTGTATAAATAATTTAGCGACCGCAGATGTAAATTTATTCCCTGGCAGGTAATACTTAAATACTGCCCTGAAATGATCGGCATTAGCTAAAATGAGTCGAAGTTTCTTGAGAAAGGTACGTGAATTCTGATCGCCAATCGACACTGCATCCAGCGAGTTCATGGTCTGCTCGACTGAGTGACATAGTTGCTCCCCTGCTTGGACAAATACCTCTCCACTGATGTTGGTGCAATGGATAGCTATTTCTTGTTGTAATGTAGGTGTCCAGTCCTTTAATCGCATTTTTAATGCCTGATACGCCGCCCACAACTGTTTGGGTAAGAATGGCGCTAGGTCAACTGAGGGATCTTGAATCAGATGGAGTACGTGCCGTTTTTGTAAGAGACCGATCACCCGCAACTCATCCTCACTGGTGACTTGTGCTTTACAATGATTCGCTAACTCGTTCATCACTGCAGTTAACGACTCTACCTGAAATTTGACCGGAAGGTGTGGATCTATTTTTCGACGCCAGCCCACCAGCGTGTTCCTGACCCAGCCTAGGTCTACCTTCCAGGCTTTTGCTAAATAGTACAAAAAGTACTTTGGCAGGGAATAATAGGTCATCAGAATGGGTAACACCGCCGAAAAATCAGTGACGTCATCCTGTTTCAGATATAATAAGTTCCTGACATAGTCTACTTTGTTTCGAGTATTTCGGTAGACTTCCATCATGCCAGTCATCTGTTCCATGGCGAGCTGGTCAATATTCCGTCCAGATCCCAAGTACGCTGAAGCTGCTTTATAGGAGCGGGCACTTAATAGAGATTTCGAGATCTTAGTAGTAGCAAGGGCAACTTGGATGAGCGCGTCTCTCTTTTCAGGTAGTTTATCAATATTCTTCACGGCAAAGTTGTTGATATGAGCACAAATCAGTTTAAGACTCTTATTGGCTAATAACTGATAATCATGTAAAGAGATCTCTGTCGGTGCGGGCTGGCAGGGTACTCAAAGGTGGGAACTTCACTCTTTGAGAATCTACTAGCATGTAATTCCCCCACCTGAATATTATGCTCAGCAATCAGCGCGTTGATGCGTTTTATTTCTGTTAAGAGCTGGTTGCCTGAGCAACTGAAATAACTGTCAAAAAGAGTTTCATACTGGCTAATAACACGTTCATTAGCCCGTTGTAAGGAGTTATAGCGTTTGAATTGTTCAAAGGCGAGTCTTCTGGGGTTCTTGTAGTGGTGTGCAAGTCCTTCGAAGTTTTTCAGTTGTTTGGAGGTAAATCCCTTGGAATGTACTCGTTGAAGAAATCGAAGCACCTGTTGTCGGCGCATTAAGTCCCTAAACTCTATCAGGAGGCTCTCAGGGCAACGTAATCCTACTTTGTAGGTTCGTAATAGTTCACCAGTGGAAGGGGTGTTTCGATTCATGGTAGTGTTCATGATGTTACCAGCATCCTGTTACTGGTTTAAGAGTCTTAATGCGATAACTAATGCGCTACATATTATTCTTCTTTAAGTGTGATTAATAAACTCCACTATTTCACGTTTAAGTGGTGAATTCTTCCATAAGGTAGCGTTGTTCAATCAAGTATCGCTCTCAGTTGTTTGAGGTCGAAGGTAACGAAATCGCAAAATTAGGAACATTGCATATCGCAGTGGAGGCGTACGAATACGGCTGGTTTGACATACATTCTTCTTTCTTATACATTTCCTACCCATCTTTTTTTTATGATGCTACCACGCCACTTTCAAAATTGTCAAAGAGTAATAATGACATGCGACGAATTTGCTTAATTGAAAACCTTTATAGTATAACAGAGAATCTTATTCAATTCGAGAGGTGGATATACTGTCTAAAGAAAAAGAATCATGTTCTTTTGGAGGATGAGGCGGTAGTCCTTGGACATGGATCATTGTCTTCGCAGTCCTAGGGTTACTCATTCTCTTGTCGTTTTTAACATAAAAAAATCTCAAGAATAAATAGAATGAAAAGGCCTCTAAAACGAGTGGGGCTTTGGACGGCGGGTGCAACTCGCCTTTTAATTCGCTGAGATGAAAAGAAAAAGGAGAAAAAAGAACTTCTAAGTAAGTATATCATGGAAAGTGAGAAGTTCAATATCAAGAGGCTTTTTTGTAATATTTCCTAGTCGAGCACCGATCAGGTATTTGATATTTTTCTCTGAAGCAATATCTGATAATCGCTGAGTAATAACCCCATCAAACACAATTGCGTATACTCCTTCTATTGATTGAAGTTTATTAGTGAGTTCTGAGACTGGCATTGAATCTATTGAATTAAGTTCCTCACCAAATAAAACGGCTTCGGAAGTTTCTGTAATGTTCTCTGCGCTTTCTATAAGAGGTTCAGGTACTTTGGGAGTCTTTTTCTTCTTTTTAGTACTTTCTTTTGTGGGTTTTTTTACACTTTTAACTTCCATACGTGGTTTGTCTTGACCTTCGAGGTATTGTTCAATGGGTATTTTGTTCCGAAGTTCTTTGATAATTTCTTTTCGTGACAATTCTTCAACTTCTCTATTCGGTGGAGCGCGAGCAACATAGTCTATTTCTGTAAGTTGCAACAGTTCTTTAAGGACAAGTTCGCCACCTCGGTCTCCATCTACGAATGCAATAGCGGTTTTCTTACGTGAGAGAGTGACAATAGTATCTGGGATAGATGTACCTTCAACAGCAATCACATTACGGAAACCATGCTTAAGAAGGTTTAATACGTCAGCTCGCCCTTCTACAATAATAATGGTCTCCGACTCGTTGATTTCTGGTCCAGCAGGAAGTTGATCCTTTCCATATTTCATGATGACTCCTAAACGTGCCGCTTTGATAACTTCTTCGCTTATCCTCTGACTCTCAGGGATAACGTCATCTTCCCATGCTCTAAGGATCTGTGTTGCCCGATTTATGATATTTTTGCGTTTTTCATCACGTACATCTTCGATTTTCGCCATGCTGACATGTGCTAAACATGGGCCGACTCTATCAACCGTTTCAAGAGCGGCCGTTAAGATGGCAGTTTCAATTTTATCTAAACTTGAAGGAATGGTGATGAATCCGGTTGATTTCCCGCCTTTTGAATCAATACTTACTTGAATTCTACCAATGCGACCTGTCTTTTGAAGTTCGCGAATGTCTAATTCTTCGCCAAGTAATCCTTCTGTTTGACCAAAGATCGCGCCAACGACGTCTGACTTCTCAACCACTCCATCAACTTCTATTTTTGCACGAACAACATATTTTGTCGTGCTATAAGATTCAAAATTCTCATTCATAATTAACATCCTCCATTTTTCAAAAAGAGATTTCACTATATTTTACAATGGATCGAAATAATCGATAATGCTCAATTTGAAAGTGAAATTAATTTTAAGGTATAACGTAAACTAAATCTTTCTTTAACTCTCCTCCTATTTATGATATGATTTGCTAATGTAATTTTTACGAATGTAAAGAAAATTATAACAGCTATCTTTACTTTATTTTTTGGAACTGATCACATTATAACTTTAATCCTTACCGATAGTATGTTGACTCGATACTTGGAGTTTTGAGACTAACGAGTTGAGGCTTTCAACATCTTTTGTCAGTCGACTAAACACTTTTTTCATTTTGAGCCAATGTATTAAATCGGCTTTACAACGCTTTGATTCTAGATGACTTGCCAGTTTTTTTGAAAGTTTTTCTCCTTGATCATCGAAGTCTGCTAAGAGTATAATTCGATTATAATGTGCGAGTTGCTCTGTGACTTCAAATAAAGGGTCACCAACATGAACGCAATGAATAGGTCCTCGTATACCAAGTGCACGTAAAGATGCTTTATCTTTTTTTCCTTCCACGATAATCGGGGTCCCGCTATTTGCATCTACCATTAAGTCGTGAAGGACATTGTCCATTTTTTCGGTCCAGTTTTGTGAAGGAAACTGACTAGTTCTCTTTTTTCTAGACAATTTTGATGCATCTGCTTTTAGTATTTATATGCATAACTCTTGGCACATTGTAGAGTATCATAATTGCTTTTACGCATTTGCACGATTCTTATCTCTTAATTAAAAAGAATACCCGTAGCTTTATAAAGCTACTGAAAGCAGTATCTTGCAGACGAGCACGATGCAAGGAATATACCAATTCATCAATGCATCGAAAATGATTATAATTAACTTAATGACAAAGGCAAAAATCAAAGAAAGGCGAGAAACGTGGAAATTCCTGAGATAATCACCCGAAATCTGGAAGAAATCCTAACAGAAGAGGAACTAATAGAATTACTAAGATCTAAGAAGAAGATTAGGACATACGTCGGCTATGAAACAAGTGGATTTGTCCATATTGGGACTGCATCTACTGCTTTAAAGCAATTAGATTTCTATAATGCAGGATGGGAAGTTGTAGTTCTTTTAGCAGATCTTCATACATTTTTAAATTCAAAAGGATCGAAAGAATGGATTGAAAGTATGATAGACTATTGGAGAGAAATATTCAAAGCCTTGGGATTGAAAAAAGCGGAATATGTGACAGGATCAGAGTTTGAATATGAACAAAAATATGTCTTGGATTTATTGAGGTCAATGCTTCTTACAACACAAATACGAGCAAGACGCAGTATGGATGTAATATCAAAGGAAATGGAAGATCCAAAAGTGGCTCAACTCGTCTATCCATTAATGCAATCGTTAGATATAGGTGCACTTGACCTTGATGTAGCCCACGGTGGGATGGAACAACGAAAAATACACGTACTCTCACGTGAACTCTTGCCAAAATTGGGTTACAAAAAACCAGTATGTGTTCATGGCACACTACTTTCATCTATAAAGGGTCCTGGAGAAAAAATGAGTTCAAGTAAGCCAGAGACTGTTATTCTTGCCCATGAAAAGCCAGAAAGTATAAGAAATAAGATGCAAAGCGCTTATTGTGTTAAAGGACAAGAGGAAGATAATTTCCCGCTTGATGTAGCGAAAATGATTGTATTTCCTGTATTAGGTGAATTAACGGTTATTCGCCCTGAAAAATTTGGTGGTGATGTACGCTACAATCGAGTCGAAGATATTGTTGCTGACTTCGTACAAGAAAAACTTCATCCACTAGATTTGAAGAAAGCAGTAGCAGAAGCAACAATAAATGTTTTCGCTGAAGTAAGAGATATGATTGATTCAAATAGAGATCTTCTTGATCCTTTAAAAGAAAAATATGGTACAAAATTAGTTGAGGAATTGAGTATCTAAAATATTACTTTTTCTTGTTTTGTCTTGAATTAACTTAATTTAAGAAGAAATAGAGGGATGTTAGTGTTTCCTGACACTAACTCGATGCAATCATAGGTCGGCAGTTGCTCTCATTCCTTTGCACCGTTCTCTCATGCCAGGTGATCTTAACAACCCTCTCCCGCTGGCTGTCTCACGTCTGGGTTGACTCTGTTTTCATTGAAAATGGGTGACACACCCTGTCTCAACAAGAGCCCTATGTCGTGAATTTTAAATAACCAACGTTGCTCCAGATGTCGCCTTAGTTTTGCTCTTAGCCATCATCGTTATTCCTAGGCTAGTCCTCGAAAAAGGTCTTTCCTTTCATCGCGATTAACTATTTGTCGAAGAGACTATTTAAGGATATTTATACTGTTCCTTTCACAATAGACATTATTCCCTGCAATAATTTCTATCAAGATATGATACAAACCTATTCGAATTAATCTGATGATTAAAATCTTAAAAAGACATTAAGAAGAGCCAAAAACATGAATGTACTTTGAAAAAATGATTGAAGACATATCCTCAATGATTTTCGGCGTTTTCGCCTTTGATTTATAAATAGAAACCTTGAGTTTAAGCGGAGCTTTGATTTCAAACTTGACTTTCGCTCTAAAATCCCTTCTAAAACGAAAATTTTATACATTGACTTATTTTTATAATACAGTGATAATATGGTCAGAATTGATTTCAAAAAGAAATTTTCAAAATTCAACTTGTTTAAATTTGCATTCTGGTTAATCATCATTCTATCTATTGCAAGCTTTATTTCTGTCCTATTTCTACACAATCAAGGCCATATAACTGCAAATACTAATGATATTAGTTTTTCGTACTCTATTTTCTCAAATAGTCTTAGCCTTATTTTTAGCATCATTGGTTTTCTTATAGCAATAATTGTATTCTTAGTGCAGTACATCGGAACAAAGTTCGATTCTCACGAATTAGAAAAATCCCCGATATCCAATATGTACTTTCTAATACTATTACTTATTCTAGCTTCATATATTGTGTGTACTTGGATGAAATCTCTCAAAAACTTTCCAAAATTAATCATCTCTGGGCTGCGATTCTTTTACAAAAGTCAACATTAATGTATCAAAAGCAATTCTTGAAGTTCTTAGAATTAGCAAAATATGAAAAAGCAATATTTAATGATTTTTTTATCAAATCGTTTTTCGATAAACTTGCAGAACTTCTTAATGATGCAAAGAATACACATAATTTAACGCACATTACAATAATTTTCGCTTCTATCTATGGATTAGATTCATTTGCTCAGAAGATTGCAGCCGTTGATTTGACTGATTTAAGGAATGATCTAACAAAAAGCGTCATAGTAAATTACATCAAAAATTTGATAAAGTTCACGAAAACAATCCTAGAAGATAATTCAATAAAAAATGATCACAGAATTTATGATTCTTTGTCTGAAATGCTTTTTCTTATAACTAAGTCGATGGATATCGATGATACAGATAAATCAGACCTCATTGAAATGTTGTCGAATATTTTACTAGATTTCATTAAGACTTGCTATATTAAAGCTATAAAAAACTACGATGAACTGCCTACCCAACTTAAGAACGCTACTTTGGATTATTTTGCTTTGTTGATTTATTTGCATAATGATAAACCAGACTTAATCAAGAAAGTAATAGAGAAATTTGCTGGTTTGTACTCAGATATTAAAGAAATTAAAGGAGAATATAGAGATAGAATCGTCCAATTATTATATAAAGAATTAAAGCTTTACTCTTGCTGGATTAATATTTTTAACAATTTAAAGGAAGTAAATAAGACCACAATAAGTATTTTGAAAAAGGATTTCTACGAACCACAGGTTTCAGATAGACCATTTGCATCCTTATCTGAGAAGTACGGATATCCACGCAAAATTGGTAGTTCAAATGGACTGTGGTTTCTGCACCCTTCATATATGTGGAGCAATATGTTTCAATTTGAGATCTCAAAGAAACTGAATGGCGATAAAGGCGACATTTATATTAAGTTTCACCACGTCTTAAAAGATGAATAACCTTAATATATGATTTTCATTCAATTTTTACCTTTAAGATCAGTTTTTTCAAGTCAGATTCTGTTTTCTTGTTATGATTTATCTAATTTTAGGAAAAATAGTAATTTTGGAGGTTCATGCAACTTTTATGCACTCAATTTCATCCCTCAATTACGCTTCTTTAAATGCCACTCAAAAATCTTATAATCAAATAATCACTAGCACGTAATACGCTTCACATTTACAAACAAATTATGTTGCTCGAAAACTATACCTGTGCAGAGGTGCTTTCTAATGAAACAGTCGCTGACACTATTTGACACAGAAGAAACTGTCCTCAAAACTCTTAAAGACGATTTAATGGATATTGAGAGTATATCAAAATCTACACAATTGGATAATGCTCAGATCAACTCAATTGCATTTTCACTTCAAGAAAAAGGACTGGTTCAGATAGTTGAGGACAAATGCACATTTATTTTTTTATCAGACGAAGGTAAAAAATATGCCGAGGTAAAATTACCCGAAATACGATTACTTCATTATCTCTGTACAGTAGGAGCACAAGAAATCCCGACACTCCTACAGACACAAGATCACGGAATGGAAAAGGCAGAGGTTACTATTGGTCTCAACTGGTTAAAGAAAAAGAAATGGGTAGAACTTAAAAAACAGCAAAATGGAGCGACACTCCTTTATGTAACCGAAACTGGAAAAGATGCGGCACTTGACCCCTGCTGCGAAGAGGAATTCCTTTCTCTTTTAGCAAAAAGTGATTTAGTCTTAGAGGAAATGCCTTCTAAGTATAAAGATAGTTATCTTGAATTTAGAAAAAGAAAATTACTAAAAGAAAAAGAAATTACAACAAGAAAACTTCAATTAACGGAACTTGGAATGAAAGTGGCGGCAGGAGAAGTCCAAATTATCAAAGAAGTAAGTAAACTTACTCGTGATGATATAACCTCTGGACGATGGAAATCTGTCGTGCTTAAACCCTATAATGTTACAGCAACTCCTCCTACTGTATATCCTGGGAAGAAACAGCCGTTCCTTGAATTCTTAGAAGAGGTAAGACGAGCAGTAATTGGAATGGGCTTTCAAGAGGCAAAAGGTCCCCTCATCGAGATGGAGTTTTGGAATTTTGACGCTCTTTTCCAGGCTCAGGATCACCCCGCGAGGGAGATACACGACACGTATTACTTAAAAGACCCGATATTTGGTGATTTAGAACTAGACGATCTAAGAAAACGAGTCAAAGCGACTCACGAAAATGGCTGGACAACCGGTTCGCGCGGTTGGAGATATCCTTGGAGTTTGAAACGTGCATCCCGACTTATTCTTCGTTCCCAAACTACATCGGTATCTATGCGATTTTTACACGAGCATAAAACTCCCCCACTCAAAATGTTCTGCCTTGACAGGAACTTCAGACCGGATGTCTTAGATGCTACACATTCTATAGAGTTTTTTCAATTGGAGGGTATCGTAGGCGACAAGAACTTGACTTTGAAACACCATCTAGGATATTTGAAACAAATTGTGATAGAACTAATTCCAGGTGCGGAAGTGAAATTTAAGCCGGGCTATTTTCCTTTTACGGAACCTTCCGTCGAAGTCTTCGCTAAGCACCCAAAACTTGGTTGGATAGAAGTCGGAGGATCCGGGATTTTCCGACCAGAAGTCGTCAAGCCTTTTAATGTTGACTTTCAGGTGCTCGCATGGGGGATTGGCATTGCAAGATTAGCCATGATATACCTTAAGTATGATGATATTCGCGATCTTTATAGCGATAACCTTGACCTTCTACGGACTAAGGAAGTGAGGTGAAACAAATGCCAACTATTACGGTGTCCTACAATGACCTTATTAGTCTGATTGGAAAAGAAATCCCATTAGAAACATTAGAGGATCGTTTGTTTTACATTAAAGCAGAAGTTGAAGATATCACACCCATTTACGGGTCAACAAATGAAGTTATTGACCACGATCTTCAAGTTGAGATCACTTCAGACAGACCAGATCTGCTCTCAGCAAGTGGTCTCGCACGCGTCTTAAAAGGTATTTTTGAAGTAGAAATGGGGCTCCAAAAGTTTGATGTTGAACCTTCTGGAATTCAATGCACTGTAGACTCTTCTGTACTAGACGTACGTCCCTATATCGTTTGTGGTGTCGTAAAAAATGTTCATTTAACAGATGCCTTAGTTCGACAGTTAATGCAACTTCAGGAAAAAATTCACGATACCCACTGTCGTAGACGACGAAAGGGCTCTATTGGACTTCACAATCTCGATGCAGTTGAGCCTCCTTTCACATACCTGGCAGAAAAACCAGAGAATATCAACTTCGTTCCACTTAACGAGACAGAAAAAATGAATGGCTATGAAATACTAAGAGAGATTCCAAAAGGGCGGGATTATGCTCATATAATATCGGATTTCGACAGCTATCCGCTTTTGATAGATAAAAACGGTGATGTTCTCTCTCTGCCACCAATAATCAATGGCAATCTAACAAGAGTTGACATGGATACTAGAAATCTCTTTTTTGACGTGACCGGAACTGATGAATATATCATTATTTATGCTCTACACATTCTTCTTGCTGATCTTTACGATCGTGGCGCGAAAATCGAATCAGTTGAGATTCTCTATCCTGACAAAACTCCTGTAGTCTATCCTAACTTCACACCTACTAAAATGAACTTGAGTCTAAAAAACACAAATGAACTACTTGGGTTTGGCTTAAACCTAAATGATTTAACAACAATACTGAAAAAAATGCGATTTGATTCAAAAGAAATTGATGATGACACTTTAGAGGTTCTTGTGCCTGTATATCGACCAGACTTTCTTCATGAAGTTGATATAATTGAAGACGTAAGTATTGGCTATGGCTATGATATAATGGAACCTGAGCTTCCGCAATCAATGACCGTGGGCGGGGAACTTCCTTTAAGCACATTCGAACGTAAGATTAAAGATTTGATGGTTGGAATGGGCTTTCAAGAAATTTTGAATTATGTCCTTACAAATATGCATGATCTTGAGACAATTCGTTCGTTTACTGAATCTAATGAGATAACTGAAATTGCAAACCCAGTAAGTGAGAAATATACTTTCATTCGTAATCAATTGATGCCAGGACTCATTAACTTTCTAAGTAAAAATACCCATAGTGCTTTTCCACAGAAAATCTTTGAAGTAGGTCCTGTCGGAATCCCTGATTCGTCTGTCATAAATAAAGTACGTACTGTTTCAAGAATAGCTGCAGCCATTACTGACTATGCTACAAGTTATGAGCACATTCAAGCAGTAGTGGGAGGGCTTCTCACCAACTTAGGCGTTCCATTTAAACTGAAAACTGCGGTCAATCCTTCTTTTCTTGAGGGAAGAGTTGCTGAGATCGTTGTAAAGGGTATCAAAGTAGGTGTTTTGGGAGAACTTCATCCCGAGGTATTGCTTAAATTTAAACTAGAAAACCCCACCGCTGTTTTCGAAATTGAAGAACTCCCTCTCTTTGAAGCATAAAAGAATAAGAATTACATTAATTAATGTTCTCACTTTTTTTCTTTAAGCAGCTTCCCATTTTTGTTAATTGTCCCTGCCCTAATTCGTGACGATGAAATTGGCATCCCATCTTCTGCTAATACTCGGGGAACACTTATTATGGTTAAGGGCACAAGCCTATTTGCTTTTCTTATGTCATTGATTTCTTCTGCAGTAGGACGAGTTTCTTCAGTAACGATTATTGCCTCCATTTCAGGTAATGTAATAGCAGGACCATATCGATCATTAAGCGTCACAATTTTGGCGCGTTGGAGAAGTCCATTATTTTGCAAATAGTTTTCCATGTTTTTCACGCGCTGCGTATAAGATTGGACTTTTTTGGCGTTATCTTTATCGGATAGCATTTCCTCAGAAGTAATTCCAATTAAAACATGCTCTCCGATTTCAAAAACTTTCTGAATGAGTGCTTCATGTCCTTTGTGCAATCGATCAAAAGTACCTCCAAGTCCAACGACTGAATATTCTTTTTGTGGCACAGATTACCCTCAAGTTCCCTCTACAGTTTTATATGATAAACTAAAAAAATAATTGTTAGCCTCCCCACTAAAAAAACTTGTTTCGAATCTACGCGCTTTGAGCGATTTCTGTACTTTGAGTTGTAACTTCGAGGGGATTATAGGCATAAATTAAATCTATGTAAAGTGTATCTTGTCCTCCACATAGCGGACAATTTCCTAGTTTCTTGTAGACATAATCGCCTTCCTTGAAGTCTCTAATTTCTGAGTATTCGCATCCTTCTTGTTCGCATTTTAATTGAGACACTGTATGCCACTCAATCTTTTTTGAACGCCCTTTGATCCAGAAATTAAATAACCAGATTGCTCCAAGTATTAAGAGACCATACAACAATTGTGTTTGCCATTGACTCCCTTGTGGATTCTGAAAATAGCCTGCAGTTGCCGATACTATGAAATATAAGGATACTACCATTCCAATGCCTATAAGGATTAGAATTACACGCGAAACGCGTGCTTGGGGTCTTTTTTCTTCACTCATCTTTTCAACCTCATTGTCCCACTCCAAGTGTGTTTCCAATTCCTGCTACGACTATCGTATCTCCTTCGTTTGTTTGATTATTAATAATCCAATGAATGCGTCTAATGACATCATCTACGGACATTGCTATTGATTTTTTCATTGAAGTCAGAGCGTCCTCGATCGATTGCTTTACTATTATTGCATCAATAGGGATGTTGTACTTTACACCAGATTCTTCTATTTTGTGTTTTTCTGGTCCAGGATCGCCAATTGCTGCGCCAACACCCTCGATCACATCGCCTGTTACTTCGCCTTCTAACTTCAAGGCGGCATCGATCATTATTACACGAGCAACTTTCCCTTCTTTTTCCTCTATGACATTCTTTACTCCAAGTCCGGGCTTCCCAACAGTGCCTCCGGGTCCCTTAGCCTTTACAATGATGACATTGCGGTTATTGATGTTCTTTTCGACTGCAACGACCTCTTTCGCGACTTCTTTCGGCTCACCGCCTCTCATGAGTCGAGCTGCTACGAGAGGTCCTACGCCATCACCGATTGGCTTTCCTTCTGCAAAGCACTTCAACGCTTCAAAATACGCCTTAGCGAAGATCATTATTAAAGGGAGCTGCATGTAGATTTGCATGATTAAAAATGTGCTCTTAGTTTTCTTGCCAAGCAATAAGAAGTGACGTATTATTCTGAAAATAAAGAAAACAGCTATCGTCGCTTCGATCACATTTTCAAGTGTTTTAGAATCTGCTTCATTTGCTTTAGGTGCAACACGAGATACAAAGTCTTCGAATCTGGATTTTCTTACGTCCATCAAATGTTCTAATCGGTTTAAAACACCTGATGGATCTTTATCTACGGGCATGATTAAGAAGAATTCAAGAAACCCTTCTATTGTATCAAACACTTCTTCATCAGAAGCATCGCTGAAATTCGCGACCCGTAACTTGCAGATGACCTTACCTTCTCGCTGCCATACGTCCAACTTCATAAGTGCGCGTTCAATTTGTTTAAGCCACATGAACTGCTGAATGCGCTGTCCATAAAATATTGAGAAAATAATAAAGACAAAGAATAGTAAATTGAAGATAACGGCAAATGGGTTACTTCCTTCCCCACCGCCACCTAGTAATAAATCCAATAATCCTTGCATTTTTTTCAGCCAGCCTCAAATACAAGTATTTGTCCGTTTTCCATATTCCTAAGACACTTTGCTATGCATTATCCTTTTCACTTTTAAACTATTCCGTAATGGATAGAGTTGACAAGAATTCAGACGGGATACATTGAATAGAGAGAACATCCTCTAAGGTATTGATATAAGCAGAAAAAGTGGACCTTCAGCATTCAGGTTTCCCATCTGCTCTCGCAAGGTAGTACTCCCACGAACGTCTCCAGACTTAACTTCTGAGTTCGGCCGGGATCAGGTGTGGCCCTGGAGCGATGGCCGAAGATCCAATATAAGGCATATCCCATCCATATAAAAACTTTACTACAAAGTATCAATACGTCAATCGGTGATCTAGAAAAAATAATGATGGTGGGGACGGAGGGATTTTCATTCCAGAATCATATTACCCAGGAAATTTGAACCCCCGATTAGCGGGTATCTCTAGCAGCACAACTCCAGAAGATCTTCATCCTTCCGTCAGTTTTTTCGTTCTGCAAACCTCTGGAGCCCGCCGTGCCACCTGGCTACACTACGTCCCCAATTGCTACAATTGTAGACACGGAATAGTGATCTGATTTTGTTTTAAATCTTACTGAAAATGATAAATTAGTTGTTTCTCAGCAAAAAAATAGCCCGGAACAGGTTATTCTTTTCTTATAAAACCAACAAGTTTCTTCAAATCGTCCGCAGTCGCTGATGGACCTACAAGTAATACTTTCTTGCGCCCATCCACTCCTACATGACAATAGAGTACCATGTTTTCTGTTCCTACGATGTATATGTCGCAATCCTCTGCATCACTTAAAACTAATGTATTCTTAGTTCTCTCTTTTTGTAACTCACCTTTCTGTAACACGGTGTCTTGAAACTTTTCATCCCCAACGGCGTCTAAAAGAAACCCAATATCGCCCCAGAGACGCCCATCAACTGTGATATAGTAATAGTCATTGAATCGCGAATTAAGATCATGTGAGAAATCTAAAGGTCCAAGTGGTTGAGATTTTTTGTAGGAAAGCCGCACAACATCATCAGCATCTGCTCCTTCGCTAACAGCCTCTTTTATAACCTGCTTAAGTTTATCTAAAACATCATCGCCTGAGAAGGCCGTTAACCATGCAACTATTGTGCCGCTCCAAATCATTGTGTTAATTCCAAAAACAACATCTGCGCCTACTTTCTCTAATACGCTTGCATCTGGTTTCTCACGGAATTGAACGCATTCCAAAAGGGGGTATTCGCCCTCTTCTAAGAGAACACATTCAGCAATGCCCATTTGTGTCGGATCATGATGATCCTGAACTGAGGCTTGCAGACCTATAATTTTTTCGGGATGTTCCAACGTCTTATTTAAGAGGACAAGTTCAGCATTGATGAATTCATCTGCTTTATCATGATCACAGGGCATAAAGATTAGGAGAATTTCTTCTGCACAACCCTCGTTGATCCATCCTGCATTCTTGCATTTTTTGCATTGATTCATATGGGAGTAAATTATTCGTGCAATTGCAGCTGGAAACATATGTCCATTAGAACGGACAAAAGGAGGCTCTTTAAGGACTATATCGATTTTAGCCTCTTTAATCCACGATTGCATTGCATCATCCTCTTTGATGGCGAGTATAACTTGTAGAGGTGTCCGTTCACGAACACGTAGAACATCGGCCAGTAATATCCTAGTTTTATCTCGTTTTATCTTCAATAAGTGCTTAGGAAAGCCTCCAAATCGCGTTGCTCGTCCCCCAGCCGATGTTAAAAGATATTTCTCTGTGTGATGGATTTTACTCTGTGCCATTAAGTTCTCCTCATTTTATCCTTCAGACACCCCATCCGAATACCATAATTTTGGAAACGTCTCTACTTTTCTACATTAAGTCAGGTTACAAATAAAAAAGTTAACTTCGATATCGAGAACTTCGTTCAGAATTATTATGCGCACCTTTTAATCCATGTAGTTATCTGAGCAATTTTAATTTATAAAGAACTTCACTTGATACATATTGCCTGCGGCTGAGTAAATAGTGATCCTTATAAAGTTATCTGTAAGAAAATAGTCTCCAGAACCTTCACAATACAACTTAAAGGTAACGAAAACACGAGATGAAGGGATTGTCACCCCTAAATCATTCCCTTTAGGATTAAGTAAAGTCTCATCATCATTTAGATATACAGCTACTTTCCAGTTGTTATCTGTTCCAGATGTCCAAATTCTATCATCATTTTCTACTTCTAGATGTGTTAAAGTAATGTCTGTACGCCCTGTATTAGTAATAACAAAGCTCATAGCATAATCCTGTGATGCACCTCCTGGTGCAACTGAGAACTTATTTGCCCTGTCTCCGTCTCTTCCGTGATATTGAAAACCGCCAATAGCAATAGCCTCTTGTGAACTTGCCGCAAAAAGAAATGCAAAGCTAAAAAACATCATCATTACGACTAATATTCCCAGAAATAAAATGTATGGCGTTTTGGCTTTGAGTTTATACAAGTTCTAGCCCTCTTTTCCTCATGGTAAAATTGCCTTGATATCATTTCATTTCAAATGGTGGTTCTCAATATTAAATGGAACTTATAGATAAAATGAATATAAGAAACATATAGATCCTACCTTCATGCATGTAAAGTTCACCATAAAGGTTAAAAAAATAAAGAACAAATCAAATAAAAAGCAATGCCACCAATAAGAGCCGCCGTAGCTCAGCTGGTAGAGCGTTGGACTTGTAATCCAATGACAGTTCTGCTATTCGCATAACTGGTGGAAGTCGGGGGTTCAAATCCCTCCGGCGGCTTCATATACTGTCTCACACCCCAAGAGATAGTTAATTAATGTGGGCGGGTGGTCTAGCATGGTATGATTCCGGATTTGGGTGTTCTCCTCCTAACGGGGAGGCAAAAACATCCGGAGTTCTGCTTGGGTAATCCCAGCACGATACGGAATGACTCTACACACGCGCTGTGGGGCCCCGATTGCCGGGAGTTCGAAGGAAAGAGAGAAAACCTCTCTTTCTGAAAATCTCCCCTCGCCCACCACTCTTTTTGAAAAATAGTTAATGTATAAGATAATATAATTCCTGAAATCATACCTCCCAATATTAGAAATGTCCAGGTAAGGTGTCTCAGATGAGTCATTTGAAGAAGATGATGTTAGATAAACAGCTTCGAATCGAACTTTGGCAGCGTCTTGTTGAATTTATTGAAGAATATATTACAAACGTGAATCAAGCACGCGTTGCCCCCCATTTAGATGCAGATAAAATACGCTCTCTGTTAAGTTCCATATCATTTACCCAGCCTATAGATCCTAAGCAAGCGGTAAATTTTGTGGTGCAAGGTTTGTGGGACTATCAGATGCATGTCTCTCATCCACAATATTTTGGTTTATTCAATCCTGCCCCAACCACAATGGGAATCGTAGCTGATGCTTTGGTTGCTGCTTTTAATCCTCAACTCGCAACATGGAGCCACAGTCCCTTTGCCGTGGAAATTGAACAACACTTGATTCGACTTTTTGCATCTCAATTTGGCTATAATTCGGAAAAAGCAGATGGTACTTTTACAACGGGTGGTACTGAGGCCAATCACACCGCAATATTAACTGCTCTCACACACAAATTTCCAGAATTCGCACAAAGAGGGTTAAGAGGACTTGATAAACAACCCAAACTGTATGTTTCTACAGAGAGTCATCACTCTCTTATAAGGACAGCTCGTTCTTGTGGTCTGGGCGCAGAGGCAGTACAACAAATACCTGTAGACGATTCATTGCAAATGAAAGTAGATGCCCTTACAAAACAAATTGCACAAGATAGAGCCGCTGGGTTTGCGCCATTTCTAGTCGCGGCTACCGCAGGCACGACTAACGCTGGAGTGGTAGATCCGATCACACAAATTGCTGATGTAGCAGCCGAAGAAGAACTTTGGTTTCACGTTGATGCGGCATGGGGCGGCGCAATTGTAATTGTAACTGAATTTCGAAATATTCTTGCGGGCATTGAACGATCAGATTCGATCACTTTCGACACACATAAGTGGCTTAATGTACCTATGGGCGCTGGACTCTATCTTACTCGCCATCCAGAAATTCTCCTTAAAACTTTTTCTATAGACGCCTCTTATATGCCTAAAGATGCGCTTGGTCTAGATGTAGTTGATCCATATGTTCGTTCCCTCCAGTGCTCCCGCAGATTTATCGGTCTAAAAGTCTTTTTATCACTGCTTGTAGCAGGATGGGATGGATATAGCACCGTAATTAGACATCAAGTTAACATGGGCGACTTATTACGACAAGAACTTAAAAAATCAGGTTGGGGCATCGTTAATCAGACAAAGTTACCTGCTGTGTGTTTTGTTGATCAACAAAGACCAGAAGGGAGATCTGTCGAGTTCATAGAAAGCATAGCTCAAGGAGTTGTTTCTTCTGGCAAGGCTTGGATTTCTACTACTCGACTAAAACAAAATATACCTGTGCTTAGAGCGTGTATTACAAACTACCGAACTGGATCAGAGGACATTTATGCTTTAGTTCAAATACTTAATGAAACAAGGCAGAATTTTTACAGTAAAACTAGTCAAACATAGGCTTTCGAGTTATCAGGTTAACAACAGGCAAGTGAAGTATCTTCTTTCTCGGTTGAAAGTACAATAATAGTTCGCGTTCGGCCTACTCCACGAAGACGATTAATTTTTATTATTAGCTTTTCAAGACTGGAAATATTTTCAGTCTTCACCTTAATCAAGAGGTCTTCATCCCCCGCCAAGTGAAATACTTCCATGACATCCTTCATATTAGCAACTTCTTTGGAAACATTTACGTCCGGGTCATACACTTTATAATCTAAAGTAATCAAAATAAATGTAGTTATATCTTTACCCAATTTCTTATCATCTAAGACAACAGTGTATTTCTTGATAACTCCGTTTTCCTCTAGTTTTTTAATTCGTTCATGGACTGTCGGAATTGCTAACTTCACATCATTATCGCTTGCAATAGTCTTAATTGGTTGTGATGAATCCTCTTGCAGTAATTCAAGAATTCTCCTATCTTTATCATCTATTGTAAAGTCTTTTTTCGGCTCCATATACTCACCCTTTATAATCAAAGTTATTATAATGAAATTTTTCTTGTCGATTTATAAATGTTACCATAGGATTTCTGAGGTAATTTATATAAACTACCGAAATAAGTAGTATTCAGTAGGCAATTCAGCCGAAATAAATAAATTAATTGGATGGAAATGATGGAGGCATATCATCATGTCCTATGAAGTGAATTTTAATAGCATAACTCAAAACTTGAACTCGATTATAAGTGAGGAAGGGAATATGTTACAGGAAATAGCAAAACCTGGAATAAAGAGCGTTAGAATATCAGAAAACAAATCCTTACGGCTATTTCTGAAAGATCAACAATACTTTGTAGAGTTAATCGCGTGTGGGTATAATGTTACATATTTAGCAGGAAAAACTCTACATGAGGCAGAAAAATGCTATATGGAACTCCTCCATAAGATAGAAAGTGGAGGAAGCATGCTAGAGCCATATTGATCCGAAGTTTATAATAATAACAGTTTTACATTTCCTATATTTTTTATCTTTTTTTCTTAGTCTCATTTTTGTCAATATTTTAAAAGTTCAATGTGAGTTTAAGAAAGATCACAATGACCACATCAAATTTTGACTTGGAAAAACTCTTAGATGAAATACCTGTTGGACTGACTTATGTGAGCCCAGAAGGCATCATCCTTTATCGTAATAAGACTGCTGCACAAAGGCCTTTGCCAAAAGGGACTAGAGAGCTTGGAGCACATATAAAAGACTGCCATGCTTTCCCAAAGAGTTTAGAACTGATAGAAAAAATCTTTAATGATTTTAAAAACGGTCGCAAAACACCACATCACTATATTTCTCAAAGGACAGATCTCAAAGAATTAGTAACTTTAACTCCTATATTCGAAAAAGATCAGTTTGTTGGATGTTTCTCAACTATCCATCCACTTGAAATAAAGGGTGTCAGTAGAACCTTTTAAAAGAGTTAGTTCCTGATTAAGTCACGAAAGAACTGAACTATTAGGCGTACACCTACTCCTGTTCCTCCCTTAGGAATATACGCTTTTTTCCTATCTGAGCGAGCGGTTCCTGCAATATCCAAATGAATCCAAGGAATTCCCTTTTCAACAAATTTTGACAAAAATGCAGCGGCTATTATTGCTGCGCCATCGCGCCCTCCTACGTTTTTAAAATCGGCAAAATCACTTATTAAATGAGTAGAATACTCTTTCCACAGGGGTAATTCCCAGCATCTTTCTCCCGTTTTTTCACCTGCAGTCTTAAGTAGCACCTTAAATTTTTCTGCTTCTTTATTTGCCATCAAACCGCTAGCATGTGTGCCCAGCGCTACTTTACAAGCCCCAGTAAGGGTTGCTAAATCGATAATTAGTTGAGGAGCATATTTTTTTGCATAAGTCAATGCATCTGCTAATACTAATCTTCCTTCAGCGTCTGTATTCACAATTTCTATGGTTTTACCAGAAAGAGACTTAATTATATCCCCTGGTTTGATTGCTTTTCCTCCAGGCAAATTCTCTGTCGAGGGAATGAGACCCAATAAGTGAATTGGCAACTGTAGCTGGCT
>JAEORY010000433.1 GCA_016840645.1 Candidatus Borrarchaeota archaeon
TATATAGCTTAAAAAATCTTGCATAGACGGTCATAATCATGATAAATGACAGGATAAGAATGAACAGAGAGCCAATCAATGATAGCGCCCATACGGGGATGCTTTCAAAGAATCCAAGGCTGTTTATAGTTGTGGTCATTTCGGTAGGTAAGGTAACTTGTGTCGCTGCGGTTAAATGTCCTGCTGCAGATGCGATAATGCCTTGTGAGATATCGAACACACCAAGCATGATGTCCATGCCCCATGTGACCACGGCTTTTGCAATGGCAAAGCGGATAAACAGCCTTAGTGCAACTTCGGGTCGCTTGATTTCGTGAAAGTTAGTCGTGGACTTAACCACGCCAACAACAAAGAACAGCACGAGAAGCGCAAATCCAATCGCTTTCATCGTGCTGTTAATATTGACGATGATGTTCCATACACCACCGCCTTTAAAGGTCTGAGGAGATTCGGTTAGCAGCAACCAAATTTCCATGAGTTTTTCGTTCCAAGTCTCAAGGGCGTTTTCTAAGTTGTCAATAATGCCCAAGAACACTCACCTCCAATACAATAAAAAAGACCACCCATTAGGATGGTCTAATTAGTTAATACTTATAGGGCATCAACGAAATCGCCGCTGTTGTATTTTTCAAGTGCAGCCTCTTCATCTAAAACAGATGAATCATAGAAGATGGATAATATGCCTTCATCATCAACTTCGGTCTGAGTAATAAACTCACCTTCGACTTCACCCATGAGCTCCTCAACTTTGTAATAAGTTCGCTCACTTGAACCGTTATCTTCGTCGAACAGAAACACACCACCATTTTGAAAGAAAGCCAGTATTGAATTACTCATTTTGAATCCTCCTAGAATTGATGAAAAGAGTATACGATTATTTTGACAAAGGTGCAATATATATTTAACTACCTGTGATTAGGTTTAAGATCTCTTTAGCAAACATTATGATAACGCCGCCAAAGAAAGTCAAAAACCCATTGGCCCGCTGGCTGGGATCATGGCTCTTAAGCGACAGTCCAATCTGTACAATACCAAAGGCCAAGATAATCACGCCAATCGCTCTAATCATCGAAAAGATGAAGTTGGATAAGTTGTTGACCACCTGCAATGGGTCATCCGCATAAACAGTGACGGCTGCAAATAAAAAGACCATCACGATAATGGTCAAGATCAGTATTCTCTTTGTGTTGTTTTTCATAGATCCTCCTTTAGGATTCTTCAATGACGATATAGTTTTCTGCGTTTTCGATATCGATGGATGAAATAAAATCGCTGGTTCTGTCGGCGTGATGGGTATAGGCAGTACCATGTCCATCGGTTGTTTTGGCAATATTTCTGTGTTTTAACAAGTTAAACTTTTTATCACAGATCGGTTTCTCGCCACGGATAAAGAGTAGAGCTTGCTCGTTATCAAGAAGCCGTACTTCATCTGGGGTTAGTAGCTCGCGTCCTGTAATTTGCTTGTTGGTAGAATACGACCCGCTTCG
This sequence comes from Candidatus Borrarchaeota archaeon, assembly GCA_016840645.1. The sequence goes on from JAEORY010000433.1 coordinate 1,488, forward strand.
TCCTCTAGTGTGTCCATAGGTCCTTGTATCAATCGTTGATTTCCCTAAGAGCTTTGAAATGTAGTAGGGTAAGGAAATCTGTGCATGCAGTTCTAAGACATGCAATTCCAGTTTCCTCCCCTCCGAACCGTACGTACACCTCTCAATGTATACGGCTCTCCGTCATAACTATAAGCATTCATTATTTACACTTTTTGAATAACACTCGTTACATAGAGCTAGTGATTTCCTGTGAATTTCAAGCATCTTCTTTTCATACACATTCTTACCTGTTAAGTCTTTTAGAGATTTAACATGCCGCATATGAATGTCATCAGTTTTACACCCACAATTTTCACATATCCCTATCTTTAGCCTATTTGCAAGGCTGTTTTTGGCATTACTGTATCGTTTGCGATACTCTGGAAGAGCATCAACAAAGTCAGGTGCTGCTTTAAGGTTCTGCCTAAATCCGTCATGATAGAACTCGCAGCGCTTCAAACCGCTTTTTGTTTGGTAATTCACGCCAAAATGTCCGTTATGCATGTATCTAGGTTTCAACTTATTTACACTACACCTGTATTTCATACCAAATGTTTTTAGCATACTGTATTCCATAACATGATGGAATTTGTTTAATGCAGAAACATTAATGGCAAGTCTGTAGTATTGATACAATCCACTAATCTCCGAATTGAATTTTCGTACTATGTCTACATCTTCCCGGTTAACCAAACTCCGTCTTGGCATAACTCTCCATTGCTCTTTTCCGTTTTGATCATGAGTAATGGTAAAAGCTGCATAGTCCATTAGTTTAGTCTGCCATTTTTCACTCGGCATCCGTAGTTTTACTGTTCCATACCATGCTCTTCTCAAAGTACCAACTTTGCTCCTAGACAAGTCCTTACTTCTCTGAATGCAAATATCGTATCCTAGGTACCGTACGTATTTGCTAGAGTGAGTAATTTTGGTCTTTTCTAGCGATAGTGTAAGTTTAAGTTCATTTTCCAAGAACAGTGCAATGTCACCTTTCAGCTTTTCAGCATCTTGTTTTGAACCAATTACTCCTACTAAGAAATCATCTGCATATCGGTTATATTGGATACTTCTGAAATTTTCATCAAAGGGATCATGTCCGTTTGTTTGGGTCATTACTCTTCGACATTCCTTCATTATGAGTAGGGCTTGTTTGGATTCTTCAATTCTGCCCATTTCTCTTAACTCTTTGTACCGACATTTCCAATACCAGTGCTTTCTGTGGATTTTCTTGTATTCAGCACTAGGCTCGCGGTAACTGCTTTTTCTATCAAACTTTAATTTATAGTTTTCAATAAAGCTGTCCAATTCGCTCATATATATGTTCGCAAGAATAGGACTCATTCCGCTTCCTTGGGGAGCACCACTGTGTGTGGTGTTATATGTCCATTGCTCCATGTATCCAGCTCTTAAGAATTTCCACATCAATGCTATGAAATTCTCATCCTTAATGCGTTTTCTGAGTAATTTTATAAGTACATGGTGGTCAAAACTATCAAAGCATGCTTTAATATCTCCCTCAACTAACCATTTAGCTCCGGTAAACGTAGTCTTAATGGATAGTAGTGCAGTGTGACAGCTGCGTTTTGGTCTGAAACCATGTGACCAGTTTGAGAAATTTGGTTCAAATATGGCTTCAAGTATCATCCTTATGACTTCCTGTACCAGCCTATCATCTGTAGAAGGTATCCCTAGCGGACGCATTTTGCCATTTTTCTTGGCTATATATGCTCTACGAGCTGGGTTAGGCTGATAGCTTCGATTTTTGAGCGACAGAATAATGTTATTTATCCTTGCCATACTCATGTTATCGAGTGTTTTCCCGTCTACTCCAGCAGTCATACTTCCTTGAGAAGATGCTATGTTTTTGTAAGCTAGTAAGTAGAATTCGGGGTTGTACAAATTCCGAAATAATCGTTCAAATCTGTACTCTTTGTTCTGTGCCTTGTTCTGAATGCTTTTCAATACATTGATTGGTTCTCTCATGTGCCTCACGCACCGTCCTTTCAAAATTGTATTGAGAGTTAGACTATTCCCCTTCGCCATGTAAGCGGCTTTCCCGCCCTCGGACTACTATGGGAATTCCGTTACCATTACGGATATTCAGAAGACATTTCTCATTGCCTTCATAGCTCAAATGATTAGCGTTCCGCTTTAGGTAATCCACGTTTAGTTACGATTAAAATAAGCATGTTATGTTTTCGGATGCGACTTTTGCCATTTTCCGTTTTCCCACGGCTGGGTTTATCTTGAGATATTTCACAGAAGTACCACGAATAAATACTTCCGCCAAGATAACAGCGAGTTTAGCTCCATACGCTGTAGGCACGCACAATGCCCCACCTCTGACTATCGTTAAAGCAGTTTAGCTTTCATCCTTGTACATAACTTTTCATCCTTTTGTGCCTGTATATATTTTAGAGCTAAATACATACTCACTCTCCGACATGCTATACTCCCTGTCAGGTTTCCCATTCCAGATAAGTCGGGGGATGATAGGTTGCAAATTAAATTGCTTAATATCCTTTCCTACTACTTGCTTAAGGTAGTATTTTAATCGCACCGCGAGTAGTAGATGAACTACTCTTACGTGCGCAC